>DMJN01000271.1 GCA_003451715.1 Gammaproteobacteria bacterium
GTTTCGGGTTTGAGTATATTCAGGTGTACATTGCCGTCGCCAATATGGCCAAACCAGATAATCTCGAAATCGGGATAAGCCTTGCTGACGAGCGCATCGACTTCTTCCAGAAATACTGCAACTTTCGATACTTTTACCGAAATGTCATTCTTGTAGGGAGTGAATCTAGAAATAGTCTCGGAAATATCCTCACGCAACCGCCATAGACTAACTGCTTGGCTGGAACTCTGGCTAATTGTTCCATCAGAGATCCATTTCTTTTGCAGGCAGAAATCAAACAACTCCATGGCAAGCTCCAGATCGTTTTCGGAACTATTTTCAAACTCGATAAGTGCATAAAACTTACAGCTTGTGTCGAATGGTTTCTGCAACCCTTTTTCCTCAATGACATGCTGCATGGCTTTGTCAGAGAAGAACTCGAATGCAGTGAGATTCAGTTTCCCCTGGAATGATTGTAACACCGGCATAAGGTCAGCCATGTTTTCAACACCGAGCAATAAAACCGTCGGATCCTTTGGTTTCCTGCAAAGCCCCAGAGTAAGCTCTACGATAAATCCCAGCGTGCCTTCCGAGCCGATAAACAAATGCCGCAGATCATACCCAGTGGCATTCTTGGTAAGCCCTCGATTCAGATCCAGAATATCGCCATTACCAGTGACCACTTTCATTCCCTTAATCCAGTTGCGGGTCAACCCGTAGCGGATCACCTTGATGCCTCCAGCATTAGTTGCCACATTGCCTCCCAATTGGCTCGAGCCTGAGGAAGCAAAATCAACCGGATAGAACAAATCCTTGGCATCGGCAAACTGTTGTAGCTGTTCGGTGATTACACCTCCCTGACACACTACCTGTCGGTCCGCGGGATCAAATTCCAGAATGCTGTTCATCCTATCGAATGCCACGACTACTTCCCGGTTAAGCGCCACGGCTCCACCGCTTAAGCCGGTACGCCCGCCGGAGGGAACCAGAGAAAATTCCAGCTTGTTGGCGAGCTTGACGATCGCTTGCACTGCTTCGATAGAATCAGGCAGCACCACCGCCATCGGTTGAGGCTCTAGCCCCTTACTCCAGTCACTACCATAGATAGCCAGATCGCTCGGATCGGATTTAAGCCATTCATCACCAACGAGCTTTGCAAGCTCCGCGATGAGATCCGACTCACTACAAATCATGTTAGATTTTCTCTGCTGTGTTAATCGTGTGGAATAGAAGGCGTTAGCGAATTACTAGGAACCCTCAGAACACTTTGATCTCTTCGGTTGGGGCCAACTGTGTTCAGAGGGTTCTTGGATTATGTTACCATGCGCCCGCTTAGTGATCATCGCCCACGTTTCCAGATCAGGCCTAATGCCTGTAGAGCGCCAGGACTGAATCCCCATTCAGCCATGAATCCAACATCCTTCGAAAAAAGCAAAATCAAGTTCCTGCTGTTAGAAGCCGTGCATAAAAGCGCGTTGGCTACACTGGCCAAGGCGGGCTATGAAAACGTGGAATATCTCACCACCTCTCTGGAAGAAGAGGAACTCAAAGAGAAGATCTCTAATGTACATTTTGTAGGAATTCGGTCCCGCACTCAATTGAGCAACACAGCCTTCGAAGCCGCCAACAAACTACTCGCTGTTGGTTGTTTCTGCATTGGTACCAACCAGGTAGATCTGAGTGCAGCACTGACTCGCGGTATACCGGTATTCAACGCACCATTCTCAAATACCCGCAGTGTTGCGGAATTGGTAATTGGTCAGGCGATTCTTCTACTGAGAGGCATCCCTGAGAAGAACGCGCTGCTGCATCGCGGCGTCTGGCAGAAAGCGGCTCAAGGGTCCTTCGAGGCCCGAGGTAAGAAACTGGGTATTGTCGGTTATGGAAACATCGGTTCGCAGTTGAGTGTGTTGGCCGAAGCCATGGGCATGAAAGTATTTCTTTACGACATTGTCACAAAATTGCCCCTGGGCAACGCCCGGCAAGTAAATTCCCTGCAACAACTGATGAATGAATGCGATGTCGTTAGCCTACATGTGCCGGAAACGCCACAGACACGGGAAATGATTTCGTCAGAACAATTATCATGGATGAAACCGGAAGCGATAATTATCAACGCTTCCCGCGGCTCGGTAGTCGATATTGAAGCGCTGGCGGAGGCCCTGGAACAATCCAGCATCGCCGGTGCCGCCATCGATGTGTTTCCTTGTGAACCAAAATCCAATGAGGAGGAATTCACCTCACCTCTGCGTAAGTTTGAAAATTGTATTATTACGCCCCATGTGGGAGGCAGCACGATGGAGGCTCAGGAAAACATCGGCATCGAAGTCGCCGAGAAGCTGGTGAAATACAGCGACAACGGCTCCAGTTTCACCTCAGTCAACTTTCCCGAAGTGACGCTACCAGCACACCCCGGAAATCATCGATTGCTGCACATTCATAAGAATGTACCCGGTGTTCTTTCCAGAATTAACAGCGTATTTTCAGAGACTGGCATTAACATCAGCTCCCAGTACCTACAAACTAATGAGCAGGTGGGTTACGTGGTCATCGATATTCACGAACAGTATTCTGAGATAGCACTGGCCAGGCTGAATGAGATTGAGGGTACGATTCGATGTCGCGTGCTCTTTTAGGCCATTTTAAAGATTGCTTGCTGGAATTTCTTTATAGATCCTTGTTAATGCCTTCGACTATTTGATCGATCGAAGAAAACACCCTTTCCCTATACTCTGGCGATTCATTCGCGAGATGGTGCCGGGCATCACTAATCATGTAGATTTTTGATTGTGGAAATTTTTTCTGTATCTGGGGCATATTGAATTGCCAATCCACAGTATCGTCACCGCTACCCTGAATGATGTGTAGCGCTTGCTTGGATATGGCGGCTTTTGAGAATCGCTGCTGGTAGTCAATCATTGCCAGAATCCAATCTCTCTGCAGCTTGTCACTCTGTAATGAGTCGTTGGAACTTAGGAATTTGAGAAATTCAGGGTCATGACTGTTGTTGCCAAAAGTACGTGGTGTGGCCTTGACAAAATAGCGAGTAATCTTGAATAGCAGCTTGCTTGTCAGCCAGCGCCGGGGGTAAAGAAGCGGACCGAGCAAGATGAATCGCTGTAAAGGAAATCGCTCAGCCATTCTCCGATCCTGCAGGGCGTCTATCACAACAGCGGCGCCGGTACTCTGTGCAATGGTGATCCAGGGTTGATTGATGCTGAATTTCTCAGCCTGAGTGAGGCAATCAATCAACGCCTCACTGTATTGCCGAAAGGAGTCGATACTGGCGACCGTGCCGCTGGAGAGGCCATGGCCCGGCATATCAAATATCACAACTGCATATCCCTGCCTGAGGCAATGTTTGATCAAGTGCCCAAACAGTCCAGCGTGATCAAAATAGCCATGCAGTAAAAATGCGGTACCTTTCTGACGCTCCAGGGCAACGCTGAAGTATTGGCAAACAAGTTCAAATTGACCGTTAGTGTGACCTGTAACGAACGTGCCTGCACAATGACTGACGGCAAGCTCACTAGCTGCGAAGTCCAGGCCATAGTGATCGAGATAGGCTTCCAACAGTGAGCCACTGAGTGCTTCATCAGTAGTGAAATTAATCGGAGCCAGGCTTTCTCTAAGTTGCTCCGCGTCAGTACGACTGAACATTTAAGGCTCGTCCCCAGGTCTTGAAAACAGGCTACTCGTCAGGCGACATCAGAGTATCGTTGAGACATTTCTTCCAGGTTGTACACTTTAGTAATTTTTGAGATTTGCCCGACTGTCCCGAACGCTTCCAGCCTTGCCTTCACTATGCCCTTCATAGCATTCATGGTGGGTATGAGAAATTTCCTCGGATCAAACTCTGATTTGTTCTCTGCCAGAAATTTGCGCACGGCACCGGTCGATGCGAGTCGCAGATCCGTATCGATATTCACCTTGCGCACGCCATGTTTGATGCCTTCCTGGATCTCTTCCACCGGCACACCATAGGTTTCTGGAATTTCTCCACCGAATTCGTTAATCACGGCTAGCCATTCCTGCGGTACCGAGGATGAACCGTGCATTACCAGATGGGTATTGGGAATCTTTGTATGGATTTCCTTGATACGCTCGATAGCCAGTATGTCACCGGTGGGTGGACGGCTGAATTTATAGGCTCCGTGGCTGGTGCCGACCGCTATGGCAAGTGCATCGACACCGGTAGCATCCACGAAATCCGATGCTTCCTGTGGATCGGTAAGCAATTGTGCCACGGACAGCCTGCCCTCTGCGCCCACGCCATCTTCCTCAGCAGCCATGCCGGTTTCCAGCGAGCCGAGACAGCCGATCTCTCCTTCTACAGACACACCACAGGCATGGGCCATGTCCACTGTGGTGCTGGTCACCTTGACGTTGTACTCGAAATCCGTCGGTGTCTTGCCGTCTTCAGCCAGAGAGCCATCCATCATCACTGACGAAAAACCCAGCTGGATGGAGCGCTGACAGACGGCCGGCGACACGCCGTGGTCCTGATGCATGACGATAGGAATATGAGGAAA
>DMJN01000021.1 GCA_003451715.1 Gammaproteobacteria bacterium
TATCATCTGGACAATTGAGCGAACTCTGACGTTTGCCAGCTAGTTATTGTAAATAACCCTAAGGCAGCTTTACAACAATAAGTGAGCGATGTGCCAAGGTCAAATTGAGGACCGCTCCTGGCCGTAATGAGTCGTTTCTGCTGAATCAACAATAAGCGAAAATGGGGAATAAAAATGAGTGACGAAGAAGCTATCAAAATACAAGAAGCAGGTCAGGAGAGCGTACTGTCCAGATTCCGGGCCTGGATTGTGCTCGGTCTGCTCTATGGCGTGTTTTTTTTCTGGTACACGTCGTTCGGCGGGCCGCTGACCGATGAAGAGATAGCCTATTACGAGTCGGTGCTGCGGGACGCTGGCGGGGACGAGGAATCGTTTGCTCACTGGAGCGACTTCATGCGTACCGACACCGGCGATGATTTTGCGATGCTGAGTGCCATCGATTACAAGGATGTCGCCGATCCTGTGCCTGGCCTGGCTCCTGGTGCCACTGGCAGGGAAGCGTCGGGTAAGTACATTGCGGCCAACGGGGGCATGGCCATGCGAAATGCTACCCATCCGATTCTCGGGGGCACCGCAGCAGCAGATACCATCGACGTGTGGGGTATAGAAGGTGCTGCGCGGTGGGATCAGGGTGTACTGATCCGTTACCGGAGCCGGCGCGATCTGATGAATCTGATTGTGGCGAGGATCTCCGAGCAAGCGCGGGAGGATCAGAACAGTCATGACTACAAAGCGGCCGGAATGGAGAAGACCATCGCCTATCCGCTGGATCCCTGGTTTTATCTCGGGGATCCTCGACTGGTATTTGGTCTGGCGTTTCTGGTGATCGGTCTGGCGCTGGAAGTCAGGCGCCTCCGCAGGTCCTTTGCTGCATAGAATTTCAAATGAGAAAAGAACCCTGCTCTGTGAAGATAAATGATGAAAGATGAATGATGAAGTTAACGATCAACCTAACGAATCACTTAAATAAATCTGTCCCCAATTATCGATTGCAGCCAAATTGAAATGTACTGCGGACTGAAGCAAGTAAACAGCCAGACTGTAGTGACATGTCCGTGACTTGTCTGCCCGCGCCGAGCCAGAAAAGAGTTACACTCGTTTAACGTAGCCAGCCGCATTACTGGTGAATTATTAACACAGCTCTGGAGGTGTTTTCCTATGACGCTAAAAAGTACTTTTAAACTTGCCCTATTATCCCTGTTGCTAAATAGTAGCGGAGTGTTAGCGGCTGACAATTCCGCGGTTCTGGGTCAATGGGATCTCAGCCTGAATCTTCAGGGGAACGAAATCCCGATCAACCTCACAATAACTGAAGATACCGATGGACTGGGTGGAACCTGGACAGGCCCACAAGCCACTAACACATTGTCTGACGTTAGTTTAGTCGGAGATACCTTGTCATTTTCAATGCAAACACAGCAGGGATCACTAAAGGTATCATTCGAGCTGGAAGGCGATACGCTTAACGGTGGCCTATCTACACCGCAAGGAAACTTGCCGATTGTTGGTAAGAAGTCATCTTAGAAGCAGTGTTAGAAAATCTGGTCAAAGCTATATTGCAAAGTGCAGCGGATCATTGCAAGTAAGCAGCGAGGATGAACATGCAACGCAAACTTCTGGTCATATTGGCAACGTCTCTTGCCCTGTTGATCAATTCCGGTGTTGCATATGGGCAAAGCCTGTTCGAAGGCGGATGGTAAACATCGGTTGCACGTTTTTACTCTGACCTAAATTATTGAACTGACTGTCCCAACTGATTTCTCTTAATTTGTAGCTTCTTCTGCGAGCGCTTCCTGTACCCGTGCCCCACGCAGAATATTCTCCATGCCGTAGTTGCCTTCATGACAGGCATATTCATAGAGGAGCCCAGCCACCTTTGTCATGGACACAATAGCGGTCAACTTATCGGAAAAGGTTACGGGATCGTCGATGGTGAATTCATAATCGACGGTGTACGGACCGACCCGGGTTAAACGTTCCGTGAGCACTTTGTGCAGAGAAGTACCAGCGCGGCCAAAGCTCCTAGTTAGCCCGTTAAAATTATTAGTTACGACAACCAGTGTATCGCCATCCCAATAACCGTGGGAGTCTCCCGACCATAGCCGTAGTTTTTCGTCGAGCATGGGTCGGGCATCGTTCGAGTCGAATACAGGCACGATGCGTGCATCGTGGATCATTTCGGTTATTAGCACCACATGATCTTCATTCTGAATTATCTGTACATTGTTGTTATACAAGCTCGGAACAAAAGGAGGGCCGGCATTGAAACCCACCAGGCACCGCTCTGACAGACCTCGATCTTCCGGACCATTGATGGTTGCTGATCCTGGGCGTCTGAGCCGTGTTACTGCGCCTTCTACCAGATCCGGTAGTCGACCATCAGTTGGATAAATAATATGGGAAGTGCGTAGGGTGTCGCCTATACCGGCATTTTCTATCCAGAAATCATTATAGGACGCATCGACACCCTCAATTGGCAGAGCCGAGTCCGAATTAGCATCGGCTTCAGCCCGCCGAGCCAAAACGTCTTCTATCTCCTGATCGGTGAGAAACTGCCGTTCACCATATCGCGTGGGGCGCTGCATCGGCACATTAGAAGAGAAATTCCAGACACCCTGCAGATCCGGTTTGCCCCATTCGGTACGGGGCGCCTGGTAAGCATCGGCAGCAGCGACCAGCGCGGTGAGCAGACAGGAAAAAACAAAGAGAATCAAAGAACTAATTGTTTTCATGGGAGACGGCGTCGACTGAATACCCGTTATAACCTATTGTTATTAAACAA
>DMJN01000162.1 GCA_003451715.1 Gammaproteobacteria bacterium
CCAGGCCATCAGTATGAGCGTGCCACGGAATGCGGCTGTAATTCGTGCGCGTATCATTTCAATCTCCTCAATTCTGTTCGAATCCCTGCCACAGAACCAACTACGAGTGGGCACTGCCTGGTGCGGGATTACATTGAGATCGAATCTAGGCGCCGATGAGACGAATAACCTGAATTTGAGGTGAATAATATGTCCAGAAAAGCTGCAGATGGTGAAAATCGTTCTGCAGGCCGTTACATTCCTCTAAAATAGGCTGCTATAGGGAAAATAGTAGAAAATGGATGCAAATATTTGGATTTTTGAGGAAATTTACTGAAACAAAACACCCTTGGTGGACGTCTTATAAAACATACCACTCATAGCAACAACTGCCTTGGGTGTTAGAACACAAAAGTAATGCGCAAGGACATTAGCGCACTAATTAAGGAAAAGTAACCGAAAGGCCGGGCGAATAGCCTCAGCCTCTCGATACCGGGGTTAACAATGACGACAGTATCAACCCAGTTTAGCAACGAACAATGCCAGGATTTCAAGGCGCAGCCTGCCCTTCAGCAGGCGTTTCGCGTGGGTGCCTGGAGGGTGCAGCCAGAACTGAATCGCCTGCAGCTTATAGACGGCGATGAGTATCGCCATCTCGAACCGAGATTGATTCACCTGCTTAGCTATCTGGCAGCCAACAAAAATCGCGTATTGAGCCGGGATGATCTGGTTCAGGAACTCTGGCCCAGCGTCATCGTCAATGAAAATTCATTAACCCGGGCAATCTCTGAATTACGTAAGCAACTTGCCGTCTCTCAGGCCTGCCGCATTAACTACATCGAAACAATTCCCAAGAAAGGCTACCGCTTGCTTGCAGCAGTGGATCAATCCCCGGCGCTGCTGCCGGCTGCAACTATAACCTGGACTGATCGACTGCAAGAGTTTCGCCTGGCTTATCAGGCAGGCCTGGCCGCGTTATGCCTCAGTCTGATCACTGGATTCCTGTTTAACATTGAGTCCGACAATGAGTCTCCTGCCGCTCTCGAACCGGTTTTGCTGAGTGACGAAGTGATGGGAGCAGAGCTGGATATTATCGGGGGTGAGCTTACGCTCAGTCACATGGAAGAGAATCATTATGTTTCGGAATCAATCGCCACACCGGTTGTTTCAAATGATGATAGCCAGTATGCCTACATTCAGTACGATCAGACCGGTTCGACGATTTTTCTTGGCAGCCTGAATGAGATGGACGAACCATCAGCCATTTTCAATAGCCCTGAAAAACTCTTCAACCTGGCTTGGTCTCCATTGGGTAATGCGATTCTGTTCGCGAAACAAGCTACCGTTACCTCTACAGCCCTGTTCACGGAAACTCAACAGCTCGCAGAGCTGTTCAGTCTGAATCTGGACACACTGGAGACGCGGCAGCTGATCGAAGAAATCCTGCCATCGAAGCTGGATACCCCCACCCGGCTCAGCCTGACCTGATTCTCTTCACTCCCTGGACCGCCTGGTCAATTCATCCCGGAAGCTCTGATCAATGGCCGGCTGGCCCGATGATGGTCGAAGAATAGGCGGTGAGCAGTAGAATCAACGTTGCCACAACACTCTCCACGCGAATCGATTTTCCCAATTTCGCCCCGCTGCTTTCACTACTAATCGCCGGAACCAGGAGCAGCTTGTTCAGCCCTGCTATCCCCACAATCGTCAATACCAACACCAGCTTCAACAACAGTGACAAGCCATAGGCTGTAGTCACTAATTCACCGGGCGAGGCGATCACTTCGATCAGCATGAGCACGCCGGCAACGGTCAGTACCAGCACAATCGCCATTGCATTGTTGCCGAAGCGCCGCATTGCCCATTGCATGAACTCCAGGTCGGCAGACCGGGTGAGCAACAGTAGGGGGAACAACGAGCCTATCCAGCAAGCGAAAGCGGAGAAATGCAATATGATGGCCACTCGAGCCGTGATGCTCAACACCGACACATGGCCCGCCAGAGTGAAGCTGAAGGCAACGGCAAGCAAGGCCGCGCCGTGCAGAATTAGCACGGATCTATAGAATGTCCGGCCTGGTGCCTGGTTCAACTGCCGGGCTTTGCGCAGGAAGAATCCGCTGGACAGGATAACTGCTACGAAGCCTGCCAGGCGGAAAAACGTCACATCACCCAGCTGGGTGTCCAGTAATAACGATGCCATATTCCAATCGAACATGGCAGCGAGGCCACCGTCGTTCACCAGACCTACCTGGATAAAGAAATTGGCGAGCACTGCCTGGAAACCCAGCATTGCGCCGACCATGATATATACGAGTAGAGTGTAAACGCTCTGCCGGTGGCCATCGCTGTAGAGCCCCAGACAGAGGCTGCCGCCGGCAATGCTGGCGGCACCGAAATAGAGAAGTAGCTTGCAGACCAGGCTGGCCAGCTCCCAACTGCCTGGGACGACAAACATGGTCTGATCAGGAGAGACTACTGGTGTCCGGCGTCACCATGATCGGCATGGTGAGCGGCATGTTCCTCTGCATTGGCATGGTGAGCAGCATGTTCTTCTGCATTGGCATGGTGAGCGGCATGTTCCTCTGCATTGGGATCTACATTAAAGCTGAAAGTATTGGTAACCGTATGACCATCGGCACCGATGGCGGCCCAGTTCACGGTGAACTGCCCGGCGTGCATGCCCGGTGTTTCGATGCGGTAGTTGGCCATGGCCTCCGCCTGTGGCTCAAATTTAGTGGGCATTTCATGCCCAACACCCATCAATTCAAGCTTGACCAGTTTCACCGGGCCATTGAACACCAGGTCCAAATGCGCAGGTGCAGCACTGATAATAGCACCGTCTCCGGGGGTAGATTCCTGCAGTGCCGTGTGCGCCTGTGCAGCGAATGGGAGTAACATCACCAGACCGGCACAGAGCGCAGAAGCTAAAATACTGGGGAGTGTCTTTGCAAATTTCATGTGTTGACCTCGAATACCTGAGACGTGAAATTAAGGGAATAGCGGTCGCAAGGGCCGATTATCTCAGTTTTGGCTTACCGCTGGCTACCAGTCATCTTCAATTGATTTGCGACATATTGTCGCATTCGGGGTGAGAAAAGCCCGAAGCCCCCGTAGATTCAGGGCTTGCGCTGCCATACATGGGTTTGTGGTGACAGGTTAATCTCGTCAATTACAGTTCCGGGACGGGCATTTAACACGGTCATTAGCAGCTGGCCGATATCGCTGGGATGAATGGCATTTTCGACCGCTGCACCGGGTTCGAAATGCAAGTCATCGAAGAAAGGCGTGCGCACCGCACCAGGATTGATCAGGGTAATCCTGACAGAAGATTTTGCGCATTCTTCCCGCAAGGCCTGTGCAAATCCACGGATGGCAAATTTACTGGCGCAGTAGACCGAACCCTGACTCGAGCCCTTCAGTGCAGCTTCCGAACCGGTAAAAATGATATCCACCAGCTCTCCCTGTCGTTTTAACAAGGGCAGGAAACTTTTGGTGACGATGGCATGACTCATAAAATTGGTATCCATCACCAGCCTGATGTCATCCACCGACAACTGTTCCAGATATCCCATTTTACCGAGCCCGGCATTGTTAACCAGCGCCCGCACAGGCAAGTCAATATTGCCAATTAATGTCTTCAATGCCCCCGGCAAACCATCGAGGTCAGCCAGATCCATTTCGATAAAGTCGAAGCGTTCATTGTCTATAGGCGAATCTGAAAAATCCCTCGCAACACCAAGCACCCGATAACCCGCCTCCAGCAAGTACTCTGTCATCGCCAGACCACTCCCTGAAGAAGCGCCAGTTACAACCACCAATTGCTGCTTAAGATCCACCATACCACCAATGCCCCGTCTCTTGTCTCTTGTCTCTTGTTTCTTGTTTCTTG
>DMJN01000116.1 GCA_003451715.1 Gammaproteobacteria bacterium
TTACGATCCGCAGAACGGTTTGCCGGCCAACACCGGCCTCTATCAAAACAAGCCGCCTAGCAATATGGATGTGCCGGTAGAGACTGTTCATCAGGCAGTAAATATTCCCGATCCGCAGAACCCAATGGGTGGTCGCGGTATCGGTGAGCCGACTCAGGGTGCCATGGCAGCAGCCATGGCGAGTGCCATAACCGATGCGTTAGACGGTCATCTGTTTAATACAGCGCCGACTACCACGGATATGATCATTGACCACTTGGCTGGTAACGACTACAGCACCAAGTCCCTTAAAACCAATACTTTCTGAGGTAAATCATGCCATCACATGACGTTATGCCAAATATGGAACTGTACCAGCCGGTACAGGTTGAAGATGCGCTCGCGATTGCTGACCGCCTCGCCGAGAGAGCTTGGTTGGTAGGCGGCGGCCAGGACACCTACGGCTGGTTGAAAGACCGGGCCAAGTCCACCGACGCCATGATCGACTTGAGTGGTATCGAGTCGCTGCGCGGCATTCGCGAATCTGGAGGCGGTATCGAAATCGGTGCCCTCACCACACTCACCGAAGTCGCCAGCAATGCAACTATCCAGCAGCGTTTTTCGCTGCTGGTGGATGCAGCAGCCACGGTAGCCAGCCCGCAAATTCGTAACATTGGAACTCTGGGCGGTAATATTTCCCAGGACGTGCGTTGCTGGTACTACCGCCGCGGACTGTCCTGCTACCGCGCCGGTGGTAACCTGTGCTACGCCGATACGCCCCAGGGTATGAACCGGGATCACTCCCTGTTCGAAGCCAGCCGCTGTGTTGCGGCAAGCCCTTCGGATACTGCGCCTGCACTGGTCGCCCTGGATGCCACCATGGTGATTCGCAACTCCAGCGGTGAACGCGAAGTCTCGGCTGAGGACTACTTTGTAGGTCCAGCCAACGACATCGAGAACACCACTGTACTGCGTCCCGGTGACATTCTTACTGCGGTAAGAATTCCAGCTACCTGGGCCAACGCGACGTTCTACTTCGAGAAAGTGGCCGATCGCAACGTATGGGATTTCGCTCTGGTAAACATCGCTGCTGCCTTCAAGCTTAGCGGCAGTAATATCGAAGATGCCCGCATCGTTGCCGGTGCCGTACAGGCTACTCCGCGTCGCTTAACTGCTGTGGAGAATGCCATTCGTGGACAGGCCAAGGGCTCGGGGACTGCAGAGTCAGTAATGGAATTGGCCACTGATGGTGCCAGAGCACTGGCCCACAATGGATTCAAGATTCCGTTGTTGCAAAACCTGGTGAAGAGAGCAATTGCCTAAGGATTGGCATTGCCTCTGAACTAAAGAGCATATATAGCAAAGCTCCGTTAGATGGAAAAGGATACCCCGAAGGGGGTATCCTTTTTTTATGCCTGAAAAACTCCAGCCGGCCGGGAAATCCCCAGACAGTATTGACTTAACACACTAGCTTAGCGTGTATTGGAGCTGTAATTGGAAGGAAGTGCCGGATTGTAATGTCTGGCACCGCACGTGTTTTGGTGATCGTGGTAGGGCTAGGGGATTTGGTAGATCAAATTACCAAGAAAATAGCTCACGATGAGAAGCGCCGTGCCAGCGCCAATTATTTTGCCCATGACAGGACCCAATTTCTCCCTTTCTTCGACGGTCATTCCGCTGCCTCCGTATTCAAACTAATCTGGGGGCAAGCATATCAGATTTCCGATCCGCACAGCAATCGGCTGGATTAATGAGCCAGGCGTGAGGTAGGTGTAAGTGCTTGCTGCAGAGCCTCGCGTAACTCAGTCTTCCGGAACGGCTTTTGCAGGTAGGCATTCATACCTTGCGCCATGATATGCTCGGGCTTCTCGGAGATTACATTTGCGGTAACCGCAATAACCGGCGTCCTGGACCGCTTACCCTGCATGGCGCGAATCTTACGTGTGGCGGATACGCCATCCATTACGGGCATCTGCAGATCCATCAGCACCAGATTCACATTATGGTCCTTCAAATACTCTATGACTTCACGTCCATTGGACATCGAGACCACCTGGTGCCCATCTCCCTCCAACATACGTGATAACACCATGCGGTTAACCGCATTGCCATCAGCAACCACAATAGACAACTTTGGTAGTTTTATTTCAGGATCCGGGCCCGACCTTTTCAGAGGCGCTACGCTCACCTGCAAGGGAATAAAGATAGTAAACGTGGAGCCCCTGCCCGGGACTGAATCGACTGCGATTTTTCCTTTCATAGCCGAAATCAATTTCTTCACGATGGTAAGCCCGAGTCCGGACCCTCCAAATTTTCGCATCGTAGCAACTTCGGCCTGTACATAGGGTTCAAAAAGGCTGGCCTGAACCTGCTTAGGTATACCTATACCCGTATCGGATATCTTCAGACGAATGCGCTCCAGTGCCGTATCCAACACGACAGAGATTTCACCAGTACTTGTAAACTTAACAGCGTTGCCAACCAGGTTGAGGATAATCTGACGCAGCCGAGTTGGATCTCCCATTACCCATGCTGGAATATCGTCTTCAATTGTTAGCGTGAATTTAATGCCCTTTTCTTTTGCCTGGAAACTCAGGGGTGCAATCGTGGAACTAACAAGGTCGCGCAGATCAACAGGTATGGATTTGAGCTTAATCTCATTGGAATCCAAGCGTGACAAATCCAATACGTCGTTGATCAGTTCCAGTAGAGTTTCACTACTCTGCAGAACTACATCTACCAGTTCCCTTTGCCGCTTGGAAAGCTCGCCGTCGATCAACATCTGTGAAGCACCTATCACTCCATTTAAGGGAGTGCGCAGTTCATGGCTCATGGTTGCTAGGAAAGTTGCCTGTGACTGTTCCGATTGGCGTGCCTCGGCTTCTGCCAGCGTACGATCATGCACCTCTTTCTCCAATTGATGCACGGTAGTGTTGAGTTTAGTCTCAGCATTGTGCTGTGCGCTGCGAAACACGAAAGTGGTCAATGTCAGCATAAGCAAGACCAGAGAAGCCTCAAACGCAAAAATCAGGGGCATCGGTCCGGGTAACGCTGGTGCAAATTCAAAATTGAAGTCATTGAATTGCAGGTAAGCAAATATCCACAGAGTAACGACTGCGATCATCGCCCAGATGACACCTGTGGTGCGACCAGCCACCAGCGCGGCAATAGTGGGTAAAGTAAGTAACCAAGTCCAGGTATTTCCTCACAAACCAACTGACAACATGGCGATACACATCACTACCCAGAAGGTGAATATCGGCAGTTGTGAGGCCAGTAACTGTTGATTCAAATAAGCCTGGATATAGAGGCTCAGAAACAGCACTCCGATAGCAATAGCTATATAGACATTATCTCGTTCACCATCAGTATAGTAATTAGAAACAAACAACAATGCTGCCACTGGAATTGCAATGAAAATGGTGGTAGAGAGAGTTCGACGTTCGCGGAGTGAAACCGGATTGCCGTTGGCTGGATTGAGACCTCCATTCCACAGGTACTTAATGTGCTTAATCAGAAACATCTACTCACCGACCTGACCGACATAATTTCTCAACACTAAGTCAACTAATCTACCTGTTTTAAGTCGCAACTACCATTTAGAGGGGCAGCCACAATACCACACTATTGCAACAGGCTCAGTGAAATTGTTGACATGGTCCAGCACTATGTTGCAAAGCGATTCAATCCTGTGATGTCAGGTGTTTATGCGAGATCTCGAAGACTGCATCGAACCAATCCTGATCATCGTTCAGGTTGGGCAGGAGCAGGAATGTTTCCCCTCCTGCCGCCTTGAATTGATGCTGATACTTGACGCCGATTTCATGAATAGTCTCCAGGCAATCGGAAACGAATGAAGGCGTAATCACGGCCAGTCGGTTCACTCCCTTCCCCACCAGTTCGAGGATGTGCTCATCGAGGTAGGGCTGAACCCAGGGTAAAGGCCCGAATCGGGATTGGAAGGCGACTGAATGAGATACTTCGTTCCATCCCAGAGCAGCAATAATCGATTCGGTAGTGGCCACGCATTGAGCACGGTAACAGTAGCGATTTTCCGCAGTGATATCGTTGCAGCAATCACCAAATGTGCAGACTCCAGCTGCATCGGATCGCTTTATAGTCTTCTGTGGCACACCGTGATAGCTGAAGATTACATGGTCTACCTCTACACCTTCAAGATGTTTACTAATGAGGATAGACCAGGCGCGTATAAAGGCTGGTTCTTGAAACAGATCATCGACAAAGATCAGCCTGGGTTCCATCTCCCATTTCGATACGGATTTCTTAACCCTGTCGAACACCGATGCGGTGGTGGCCGTCGAATACTGGGGAAACATTGGCAGCAATACAATTTCCTCAATGCCCCGGCGCTCCAACTCACTCATTACCTGCGTGATAAACGGTTCGCTATAGGCCATGGCGTTGAGCACCATGACTTCTTCACCACTGGCATCGAAGGCGGCCTGTACGTTGGTTTGCATGCGGTCGGCATAAACCTTCAGTGGTGAACCATCTTTCATCCAGATGCTCGCATAATCCCTGGCTACCCGCGGCGCACGAAAAGGCAGGATGATCAGATTTCTGAGCAACCATCTTGCCAGCGGATTGAAGTCGAAGACGAACGGATCGGCGAAGAAGTGTCTATAAAACTCCCGAAGCCCTTTGGGGGTTGGAGTGGCCGGCGTGCCAAGATTGAGCATCAGTACTGCTTTGAACATTCGTTATCCCTGCGGGCTAATCCATGTTGTAAGGTAAATCATAGCGAAGGTTACAGTTCAGCCGCCTCCACGACATCCACTTGT
>DMJN01000240.1 GCA_003451715.1 Gammaproteobacteria bacterium
AAATCGATCAGGTCGTCCTCGCTTATGCCCTGTCTATCAAAGGGTGCCGGTTTGGTGGGAAAAGGCTGGGTCGGATGAGTGCGCTCACCGGGCACAGTACTGGCAGCTACGGGTCGTTCCTCTATGGGCCATACCGGTTCTCCGGTGATCCGATCAAACACATAGGTGAAGGCCGTCTTCGACACCTGTGCCACCGCCTTGATCGGCCTGCCGTCGACAACGATGTCCACCAGATTGGGAGCAGAGGCAATATCGTAATCCCATATGCCGTGATGCACGGTCTGAAAGTGCCAGAGCCGCTCTCCTGTCTCCACATCCAATGCCACCAGCGATTCTGCAAACAGGTTTTCGCCAAGTCGCCTGCCACCCCAATAATCATTGGTAGGCGTGGAAATGGGGAGGTAAACAATGCCCGCCTCATCGTCGGCCGACATGAAGGTCCATACATTGGTATTGCCGGCAGTGGCCCAGGAATCATCTTCCCAGGTCTCACTAAATTCCTCACCGGGTTGGGGAATGGTATTGAAACGCCACTTGAACTCGCCGGTGTAGGCATCGAAGGCGCGCACATGCCCCGGCGGGCTACGATTACTCATGATGTAGTCATAAATCTTGGAGCCCACGATCACCGTCGATCCCACCGCGATAGGCGGCGCACCGTGAGTGATATTGTTCATCTCGAATTCGAGCCTGCCGAGATTCTGCTTGAGATCGACGAAGCCATTGTCACCGAAGTTGGGATCGGGTTGGCCGGTTGTAATATCGAGAGATACCAGCTGCTTTCCTATGGTGGCGATAAAGATTCTTTCGATCTCGCCATCGGTCCAGTACTCGATACCGCGTGTCTGAATCGGTGAGAACAGGGGTGGACCTGCCAGGTAGCTCTGAGGATCGAACAGCCACAATTCTTCACCCGTGGCCGGATCGACTGCGGCCACCTGGCCATGATTACTGTTCACATACATGGTGCCATCGACAATCAGAGGAACAGCCCGGTAATCACCGGTGGGAAAGGAGAGTTCTTCAGGGAGACGCAGGTCGGGGGATTGGTAACGCCAGGCGATCTCCAGGTCGGCAAAGTTGCTGGCATCGATCTGATCCAGTGGCGAGTATTTGTCCGAGTTGTGGTTGCCGCCATGGTGATGCCAATCGCCCATGACTTCAGTTATCTGCTCCTCGATTTCCGGGGCACATCCTGACAATATCGAAAGCAACATTCCGATAGCTATATATTTATTCATTTTTATCAGTCTCTCTATACCATACATCAGAAGTTATATTCCAAACTCGAATAGTAAATTTACTAATTACCTCTTGTTCAATATTGGAATTTCGCTGGTTTTCAATTTTCACTGATTGCCGGTGCATTAGAATCCTCGGTGCTGAGGGATTGGACGCCAGCAGCACTAACACGTAACAAGCCACCGTTACTCGCGAAAGCCTGATCTTCACGACACGATCGCCATTGGCACTCGTTCACATTGCACTCCCGTTGGTGGCGTTGCTTTTTCCTGCCAGCCATGTGGAGCTTTAAAGCACTATTTCCTTACCCATTTCTGCAGGCAACCACCCGAGGGACTGACATCACAACCGCCTGTCAATCCGGCAAAAATATTGCCGCGATTGTCTGCTGCCATACCTTCCGGTCGGGTGCCGGGTACATAGTATTGCAGAGAGCCGTTGGTGCGCCCGATTCTAATACCAACCTGAAATCCAGGATTACGCGCCATGGCACCGGGTCCGCCTTCCGGAGCCATCGCCGGACCGGGCAGGCGAGCACCGGATTCCGAATCGGCCACCACCAGCGTTCCATCATTCAATACAGTTATACCACTGGGACGTCCGAAATGGCGCCAGTCATCGAGGAAATTCAGATTCTCATCCAGGATCTGCACGCGGTTATTGGAACGGTCTGCCACATACAGGCGATTCTGCGCGTCGTATGCCAGTGAATGTGGCCCCATGAATTCGCCCGGCCCGGCGCCCATCTTGCCCACCGCTCGAACGAACTCACCCTGGGGCGTGACAACAACCAGTCGGTCACCATCCTGCTGCGCATTGGAAGGGCGCGGCCAGTGACCATCGGCAATCACGATATTCCCATCGGGCATTACGGCGCAGGCTGTGGGGCCGATAAAAGTATCCTGGCCGGCTCTCGACACACCGGCCTGACCGAGACTGAAGAGATGGTCACCGTCCTGACTGAACTTGTGGATCTGGAAACCGCGCCCGGCATTGGAAGGATCGTCGCCGAACGGTCCGCTATCGCCAGCCCACAGGTTGCCATCGTTATCCATGCAGAATCCATGGGCCTGCACGATCATGCCGTCACCGAAGCTCCTGGTGATCTGCCCATCGGCATTAACGTAATTGATCGGTGGCTCGGAGCGGAACAGCATCCACAGGCCACCGGTGTCATCGGGAATCAAGCCAATAGCGGCGCCCCATTCCTGACCCGGCAACAGCGTCGGCCAGTCTTCTGTCAGTTCATAGGGATTGTCCATGGAGCTGGTGAGACGGCGGGATAACTGAATCAGTTTTTCGGTTTCCGCTCCACCGCCTGATGGTTGAGCCGTCGCACTGGTTGTGTATACCGACGCAACACAGAGCGTGAGCAGCGAAACGATTAATTTGTTGGTGACTTTTTGCATCATGAATCCTTCTTCTTCTATTTTTTATGGAGACAAAAAAGGGTCAGAGCAAATACAACAACTCGCTGTATTGCAACTCTGACCCCTTCCGATTTACGGAACCTGGAGGCTGTTACCTGCGGCCGGTCTCCGCCAGTCCCTGCTCGGCTACCCGCTGTCCACTCAGGCGATTATCCATCGCGTAATTGCCTTCATGGCAGGCATATTCATACTGCTTGTATTCGTTATCCGCCTCATAAGGAAATGCCACCGTCCAGGGCGCTTCATAGGTCACTGGATCATCGACGGTGAGTGTGTAGCGCAGCGTATCCTCGTCTTCTATGGTGAAGGTCTCGATCATCTTGCGCCCTTCGTTCTGCACGGCATTGCCTGCGCCGGAGCCCGGTGCACGCATATTGCCGACAAAGCGAAAATTAGTGGACTCGATGATGAGCGTATTGCCTTCCCAGTGTCCGCGCGGATCTCCTTCCCAGAATTTGATCTTGCTGTCCACGTGGGGACCGGCATCGATCGGGATTATGCGGGCATTGTGGATCATTTCGCTGTGAATCATTACGTAACCGGGTGACTGGACGATCAGCTTGCCGTTGTTATAGGCGGTGGGCATCATCATGCCGAACACACCTCGCGACAGGCAGCGGTCTCCGGATTCAACTGTGGCGGCTGAATCGTGTTCATGATCCAGGTTAAACGCTTTCTGCACCATCGCCGCCTCGGTAAACGCGGGTCGGCGACCATTCGGCGGATCGACAATAAGAGCCGGCGCGTCGGCCTGGGCATCGGACCAGTACCAGTCGAACCAGTAATTCTCGTAGGCACCCACGCCCCGGCTGTTTTCGAAACCGGCCCACACCGCGCCCTTGCGAGCCTCGTCACGCCGCGCTATAAACTCGGCAATCTCTTCCTGGGATGGCACCCGGCCCTGGAATTGGTCGGAAAGCTCCAGTGGAGTCGCAGTCGCACCGACGTTATTCCACATACCGGTAATATCAGGTTGGCCGTCGGAGAGAATCTCCGGTTGCCACTCGGACTGGGCGACGGCGGTTAAGCAAAGAGTCATGGTGAGGACTGAAACGGCTGCAGTTTTCACCTGGCATATCAAGAAGTTAGCAGAATTTGTTTTCATTTTGTTGCCTCCGCTGAGAAGGTCGGGAGTCCGTAGTATAACAGGGACTGCTTTTTCTTTTCAGTGCTCTGCCCATATACATCATGGCAAAGCCAGCACCATCAGACGTTCAGTCTTACCTTCCAGCACAAGCAGTAGTAATTGCAAAAGAAATAGAGCACGATTCAACGGTATTGTTGATTCCCCTGCCATCAGGCTTGTTGGTGTGTAGGCGAATCTAAAGCCAGGTCTTTGAGCTAATAGCAACCGGAAGGAATCATCACAGAACATGAATAACAACCCGCTTCTGGCAGGTCTGCGTGTCATCGAACTCGCCTCCATGGTACTGGCACCTTCGGCCGGCGTGATCCTGGCAGACTTCGGTGCCGAAGTCATCAAGATCGAGCCCCCTGGTACCGGTGACCTGAACCGTAACTGGCACAAGATTCCCGGCCTGCCGGTCTCCGATTTCGCCTACCCATTTCAGATAGATAACCGCAACAAGAAGAGTCTCGCCCTGGATTTAAAATCCGAGGCCGGCTATGAGGTGCTCTGCAAGCTGATTGCCGATGCCGATGTGTTGATTACAAACTACCGCCTCCGGGCGCTGGAGCGCCTGAAGCTGGAATACGAGACCATCAAGGCCATCAATCCGCGCATCATCTATGCGCTGGGAACGGGTTTTGGCGAGCAGGGTGATGAGCGACACAAACCAGGATATGACACGGTGGCTTACTGGGCACGCTCTGCCATCGAGACACAGATATTCCCCTACGATGGCTGGTTACGCCCCTTCCCCTACGGGGCCGGCGATCACCCCAGTGGCATGGCGCTGTACGCTGCCATCATGACTGCGCTGTACCAACGCCAGCAGACAGGCGAAGGCAGCAAAGTGACGACTTCATTGTTAGCTAACGGTGCCTGGTCCAATTCCATCATGCTGCAGGCCGAGTTGGCCGGCGCGGAACTCAGAGAAGCACGCCCGAGAGACAATGCCTACAATTTCATCGGCTTGCATTATCACACCAGCGATGGCCGATTGATGAAGTTGAGTCTTGTGAATTTCGAGAAAAACTGGCGCCCATTCTGCGAAGCCATCGGTCGCAGTGACCTGCCAGATGATGATCGTTATGCTACTGCACAGGCACGCGCCGATAACATGCCCGCCCTTATCCAGGATATTACGGAAGCCTTTAAGACTCAGGACGTTGCTCACTGGCATCGCATTCTGGAACAACACGACATTCCACATGCCACTGTGCCTACTTATGAAGAAGCCGCCAATGATAAACAGAAGGAAGCGAACGATATCATCATACCGCTGGATCATCCTACGCAGGGTAAGATTCGTACGGTGAACAGCCCGTTTAGCGTCGGCGGCACCGACAAGATTGAACCGGGTGCGGCGCCTGGGCTCGGGGAGCATACCATCGACGTGTTGAAGGATGCGCGTTATTCAGAAGAGGCAATCCAGGCATTGCTTGAGGGTGGCGTGGTTGAGTAAAAGATTGGGTAGGCGCGAGTTTATGTGCGAGCATTGATTATTCATATCAAATCAGGGCATTTAGATGACACTCATGATAGGCAATAACAGTGTGGTTTCGATTCACTACACACTAAAAAATGAAGCAGGCGAGGTAATAGACAGTTCCGAGGGCAATCAGCCCCTGGTGTACTTGCACGGCTCCAATAACCTCATTCCGGGCCTCGAGAGCGAGTTGCAGGGCAAAACCCCTGGTACCAGCTTCAGTACCGTGATTCCTCCGCAGCAAGCCTATGGGGAGGTTCGCCCGGACCTCATCTAGGTTATCAGCAAGGACTTGTTCCAGGGTGTGGAGTCGGTCGAAACAGGCATGACATTTCTTGCTCAGGGCGAGGGTGGTACCGAGCAGCAAGTGCGGGTGACCGCAGTTTCAGGCGATGAGATCACCGTCGATGCAAATCACCCCATGGCGGGTATGACGCTGCATTTTGAAGTCGACATAGTAGATGTAAGAGAAGGGACAGAGCAGGAAATCGAACACGGGCATGTGCATCAGCATGGAGCCGATCACTAAATGTGTGCACACAACGTCAGGGAGTCGATCCAATGATTACTTCAATCTCTCGACTACTGTTACTCATCCTGTGTTGTGTAAGCACATTTTCTTTCGCACAGCAGGATGAACCAGAAGCATTCTACCTGGCCAATGAAGGCGTCATGGTAACCGATAGCGACACCAAGATTCTGTTCGATCCCCTGTTTCCGGATAGCTATGGACAGTACTTGTTAGTGCCGGAGGCAATCAAGGCAGCGTTGTTCGCCGGCGAAGCACCCTTCGTCGACGTGGACGCCATTTTTGTCAGTCACTACCATGGCGATCACTTCTCACCCGATGAAGTTCTCGCTCTCATGAAAGCCCAGCCACAGATTCAACTCTATGCACCCGCCCAGGCAGTGATTGCCATGCGCGCCGAGGCAACCGCTGAAGATGCCATGGTGTTCGAACGCGTGAATGCGGTAAGCCTGGAATACAAAGACACACCGGTTACCCTGAATATGCAAAACCTGCTGGTTGAAGCGGTGCGAATTCCCCACTCCGGCTGGCCTACCGGTCGATTGGATATGGAGAACATCGTGTGGCGCGTGACGATCAACGACAGTACCACCGTGTTGCACATGGGCGATGCCGATCCTAACGACGTGCACTTCGCCGGGGATTCTGCATATTGGAACCGTAACACTCCGAACATGGCCTTTCCTCCCTACTGGTTCTTCAGTAGCAGCAGTGGGAGACGAATCCTGCAGGATCGCATTAAGGCTGGAGACAGTGTGGGCATTCATGTGCCCTACACTATTCCGTCAGATCCTATTCGAAGGCCACGGGAATTACGTGGAGCCGTTATCTTTACGCAGTCCGGAGAGACTCGAAGGATCAGGTAGTGACTCGCGGTGGTTGAATACCTGGGGATCCTCTGAACTTCGCATCATTGCTGCCGCCACAGCAAATCAGGCTCTGCACTTTGTTGTCGCCGAATGCCTGCAACAAACTGCCATTGTGATTTGAGCACAGAACCAATACTCTGATTTCTTTTTCCAATAGTCCGCGCCATGCCTTCAGAGCAGTTCCGCTTCATTACCGTTATCGCTGTCGTCGTTGCCAACATGGTGGGCACCGGTGTATTTACCAGCCTCGGGTTTCAGCTGTTAGACATTCACTCCGGCTTCGTACTCTTAATGCTCTGGGCAGTAGGTGGCCTGGCTGCCTTATGCGGTGCGATGACCTACGCCGAACTGGGTGCTGCGCTGCCCCGTAATGGGGGAGAATACAGTTTACTGAGGAGTATCTATCATCCAGCTGCAGGTTTTGTGTCTGGCTGGATCTCATCGACCGTAGGGTTTGCCGGACCGACAGCGCTGGCAGCCTTGACTTTCGCAGCATATTCTACTGCCGCCTTGCCTGGTGGGTCATCGGTCTTTCTGGAGAAGACACTCGCTGCCTTACTGCTAATCATTCTGACGATCATTCATGCCACTAATCACAGGACAAGTGGCGTCACCCAGGTTGTCTTTACTGTATTGAAGGTGGCTGTAATCGTAGTATTTATAATTGCGGTCGCAGTGGTAGTCGACACACCCCAGCCCGTAAATTTTCTGCCTGTAGAGGGTGACGGTGCCCTGCTCACCAGCGGTCTGTTTGCAGTAGCACTTATCTATGTCAGTTTCGCCTACACGGGTTGGAATGCAGCGACCTATTTGAGTAGCGAAGTTGAAAATCCCCAACGCACCCTGCCGCTGGTATTGACCATAGGCACTTCGATCGTAACCCTGCTCTATCTTGGCCTGAATTTCACCTTCCTCTATGCGGCACCAATGAGTGCCATGGAAGGTCAGGTGGAAGTCGGCGCCATTGCTGCACAATCTGCCTTCGGTGATACCGTGGGTGGATTCTTCGGCATCGCCCTGGCCCTGCTGCTGATATCCACAGTCAGTGCCATGACCATGGCGGGCCCGCGGGTGATCCAGGTCATTGGTGAAGACTTCCCGGCCGTAAGAGTGCTGGGTAGAACCAACCGGCATGGCATTCCGGCAACTGCCATCTACGTGCAGTCCGCCATCGCCCTGCTATTCATCCTGTCCACCACTGTGGAATCGATCATGGTCTTTGCCGGATTTACCATGGCCTTGAACAGCTTCGTGGCAGTTTTTGGTATCTTCGTGCTGCGCTGGCGACAACCAGATTTACCCAGGCCCTATCACACTTTCCTCTATCCATTGACGCCACTGATTTACCTCGCACTAACCGGGTGGACACTGGGATTTACGCTGATCAACAGACCCGTAGAAGCACTTTTCAGTTTGGGGATTATAGGGACGGGACTAATTTTCTATTTTCTTGCTTCCAGGAATTTAGACTCAAACTGAGTCTGGCAGTTGTTTCTCGTCTATAATTTCTCTCGATGACATTCGAATCAAGCAGTCCAAGCAGTATTCTCCACTCAATCTTCGGTTTCACTGAGTTTCGCCCGCCCCAGGATCAGATCATCGACACCCTGATAGAGGGTGGCGATGCCCTGGTGTTAATGCCCACCGGCGGCGGCAAGTCGCTGTGCTATCAAATACCCGCCATGACCCGGTCCGGCTGCGGGATAGTCATCTCACCGCTCATTGCGCTGATGCAGGACCAGGTCAGTGCGCTACAGCTGGTGGGCGTGAAGGCGGCTTTCCTCAATTCGACTCTGAGCCCGGAAGCCGCACAGCAGATCGAGCAGTCACTTATCGGTGGGGAACTCGATCTTCTTTATGTAGCACCAGAACGGCTGACGCAGGCCCGCACTCTGCAGCTGCTGCGAGAAGTTAACATCGCGTTGTTTGCAATCGATGAAGCTCACTGCGTGTCACAGTGGGGCCATGACTTCCGCAGCGATTACCTGCAGCTGAGTCTGTTACATGAGTTGTTTCCTGATGTTCCTCGCATCGCGTTGACGGCGACTGCCGATGAGCGCACCCGCAAAGAAATTATTGCTCGTCTGCAACTGGAAGAGGCTGCACATTTCATTGCCGGTTTCGATAGACCTAACATCCGTTATCGGATAACACTGAAAAACAATGTCAAGCAACAACTACTGAAATTCCTGAGGCAGGAGCATCCTGACGACGCCGGCATCGTCTACTGCCTGTCTCGCAAGAAAACCGAAGACATCGCAAGCTGGTTGCAGGAACAGGGTTTCGAGGCGTTGCCCTATCACGCCGGTCTCAGCGCTAATGTTCGCACCGATCATCAGTCACGCTTTCTACGCGAGGAAGGTGTCATCATCGTTGCTACGATTGCCTTTGGTATGGGCATCGACAAACCGGATGTGCGTTTCGTGGCGCATCTGGACTTGCCCAAGACTATCGAATCCTATTACCAGGAAACCGGGCGTGCCGGTCGCGACGACCTCGCCGCAGACGCCTGGATGATCTATGGGTTGCAGGACGTCATTAAGCTGCGGCAGATGATGGAGGGTTCGGAAGGTAGCGAAGAATTCAAGCGTGCCGAACAGTTCCGGTTAAACGCAATGTTAGGCCTGTGCGAAATCATATCCTGCCGCCGCCAGGCCCTGCTGGCTTATTTTGGTGAAACCCTCAGCCATCCCTGTGGTAACTGTGATACCTGCCTGGAACCTGCTCAGACCTGGGATGGTACCGAGGCGGCGCGCAAGGCCTTAAGCGCCGCCTTTCGCACGGATCAACGCTTCGGTGTCAATCATCTGATCGACGTACTGCGGGAAGGCAACACCGACAAAATCTTTCAGTTCGGTCATCAACACTTGCCCGTGTACGGTATTGGCAAGGACCTCGACAACAATCAATGGCGCTCGGTGTTCCGCCAGTTAGTGGCACGCGGTTACATGAGTGTCGACCTGGACCGCTACGGTGCTCTGCGCCTGGAAGAAAAATGCCGACCCCTGCTGCGTGGTGAAGAGAGTATTGAACTCAGACAGGACATCAAATCCAGGGCGGTGAAGCAGCAGACAAAGATTCAATTGGCACCGGAAGTGGATGTGGCTCTCTGGGAAGCGCTACGGGATTGCAGGCGACATTTTGCCGAAGAATTTGGCGTACCACCTTATGTCATTTTCCATGACAGTACATTGCAGGAAATGTGCCTGCGCTTACCGCGAGACATGCTGGACTTTGCAGAATTGTCTGGCGTTGGAGAGCGAAAACTGGAAAAGTACGGTCCAGCATTCATGCACATCATCGAAGACCATCTGAGCGAAAGCACAGTCGACACCAACACAACAAAAGATTAAGCCTATGATTGATAGTGAACTCGATATCCAAACCAGCGATGGTGAGATGAATACCTTCATCACCCACCCAGAAGAAAATGGACCACATCCGCTGATCGTATTCCTCATGGATGCACCAGGCAAACGTGAAGAATTACACGACATGGCACGCCGATTCGGCTCAGCCGGTTACTATGTCATGCTGCCCAATCTCTACTATTGACAGGTACGCGAGTTTGATATGGAAACCGAAGGTAGGGAAAAGATGCGTGAACACATGGATTCACTCAGCAATGCCATGGTGTGTAAAGATATTGCAGCTCTGCTGGCATTTGCCGACGGCGACAATGCCGCCCGTGGTGGCAACATCGGTTGTGTTGGCTATTGTATGAGTGGCCCCTTCGCCTTCGCAGCAGCGGCGGCATTTCCTGAACGAATCGCCGCCACCGCCTCGCTTCATGGCGTGAGCCTGTTTACCGATAAGCCAGATTCACCCCATCTGGACGCAGAGAAAATCGAGGGCGAGATGTATTTTGGCTGTGCAGAGACGGACGATTATGCACCCCGGCAAATGATTGACGATCTGGAAAACCATCTGGCCGGCACCGATATACACTCTCGAATCGAATGGTACCCCGGTACGCTCCACGGCTTTGTCTTCCCATCGAGACAGGGTAAATACAACAAGGCAGCGGCGGAGCGCCATTGGGAAAGATTACTGGCAATGTATCGTCGCTGTTTATAAGCAATAAATGAGGACAAGAGGATACTCACCCTTTTATGAACGATTTGATCCTGAAGTCATGACGATCCCATGAGTCTCTACGAATACTTCACCGTCGCCTATTCCATATTAGTTGCCGTTTCCATGACACGTCTACTAGAGGGTCTGGTAACTATCTGCCGTTCGGGCAATTTCTATTGGATTCACCTGGGCTGGACCAGCATTCACATGTTCCTGGCGGTCACATACTGGTCCAACTATTGGGCCTACTCCAGGGCGGAGCTAAACTATATATTTTTCCTGGTTAGCATAATTGGGACTGTGCGCCTTCAGCCCATATA
>DMJN01000160.1 GCA_003451715.1 Gammaproteobacteria bacterium
CCGGTGTTTGAAAGCCTCGAGGCTGAAGTATTGGACAGGTCCGAAGACTGCGTTCGGCTATTGAAATCCCCCTTATTTGTCCGCAATCTAGCTGCCGGCGACAAGATCAAGGTCATCGATGCGGCATCGGCTGAATATGAATTGATACAGCGCAGCGGTAATCTGTGTGTGCGGATATTCCGCAGACACCAGCTTGAAGCGCTGGCCGAATTTTTGAGTGCGGAAATTGAAAAGTTAGGAGGTAGCCTGGATCTACAGACTGATCGTGCGCTGGTCATTAGCATACATTACTCGATCGGTTTTACTTCCATTGAGGCATTGCTAAACCAGGCGGTAACAGAATGCCCCGATACAGTTTGGTATTATGGCAATGTCTATGATCCAGTGGATGGGACGACTCCACTGCTCTGGTGGGAAGACTTTGAGTGAGAGTTGACCTTAGAAGCAAAATCCATCTGGTCCAATTCCATGTTGGGCCGTATCTCCTGGCAAGACTCTGTATTTTAAAACACCAATAAACAAATAAATTGATCCCTCTTCAACCCAGGCTGTGCATCTCTTATGGATTCTCTTCCCTTCCGTCAGGCTAGTGAAAACAACAAATTACCTATACATAAGGTACTTGTACGTCACTTGGTGAGCCGATCCTCTTTACTGGAGATTGGTGGCGGTACCGGACAACACGCCGAGTTCTTCGCAGAACAATTCCCCGACCTAATTTGGCAATCCTCCGATGTTCCTGCCAATCTCGAGCTGCTTAATTTGCGCATCGCCAATGCCCGGCATTCCAACCTGCCATTGGCAATCAGCCTGGATGTAAATGTAGCACCTTGGTGCTGCGGAAGCTTCGATGCTGTATTCAGCGCTAATTGCCTGCACATAATTTCAGAAAAATCGGTTGAGAATTTCTTTGCGGGAACGAGCCAATGCATCCATAAGGATGGCTTACTGTTAGTCTATGGTCCTTTTAAATACGATGGTGAGTTTACGACAGAGAGTAACGCACGATTCGATGTGTGGCTTAAGAATCGTAATCCAGTTAGCGGTGTTAGGGATTTTAAATGGGTAAATAGACTTGCGCAAGATTCTGGACTGACTCTTGTGGAAGATAACATCATGCCGGCTAACAATCAGTTATTGGTATGGTCAAAGCTTTGACTTACAGCATCATATCATTTTGCAAGATGCCGTCTATCACTTCATACAGCATGAGCTAACACATATTGATCTCTGCCGCCTTTCTTGGCGCGGTACAAACTGTGGTCAGCTCTTTCCAACAACTGATCAAAAGTTTGGTCTTTCACGTGCATCGCCAATCCTGCGCTGATCGTTACGTCAGTCTGTTCCTTCACAGCCATTCGAATACGCTCGACCAGCACAACTGCAGCTTCAAGGCCGGCGGAAGGTAAAACTAACAGAAACTCTTCACCACCATATCGCACTACGAAGTCCTGTTCTCGAGAACACTCCAGCAATATCTCTGCAACCCTAATTAATAGCTCATCTCCTGAATTGTGCCCCTGCGTGTCATTGAATTTTTTAAAATGATCCAAATCCGCCAGAATAATACTGAATGGATCATTGCGACGCTCGGATACCGGTATAAAGTCTTCTATACGCAGCCTTAAACGCCTTCTGTTGCCCAGCTTGGTTAGCGGGTCAGTTAGTGATTGGGATTGGTTTGCTATTTTCAATGAAATATTCTCAAGCAATAGCTTACTTGTCCTCTGGATCAGTTTTGACAACAGCACGTAACCAAAGAGTAGCGTCGATCCCAGCACAGTAAATAGAAATTCCTGCATCAATAAACTCTTAATGATCAGGGGAATCATGCTTATAGTCATGAACAGAAACAGTGATGGCAACGAAGTGCTGTAGGCAAGAATGCCGCCCGAGAGCAGTATCATAAGTATTACTGAGTAGTACAAAAATGCTTCAGCACTGTTTTCACCAAAGGGAATGAGGACAGCAGAAGAAAAAACGATAAACGGCACGATACTGAACAGAAAGAAATAGCGTTCCCAAGGAAGGACATTATGTGGTCCTAACTCTTCACTTGCGCGCTTCCTGTTGTACTGAATAGTTAGAACAACACGCGGTATGTAGGTGACTAATACTCCCGACACCCAGAGGATTGCATATCCAGGCGTCGCAAGCCGCCAGGTGACAAATCCGAAGAACAATGACGCCGCGGCAATACCGATGTAGCCGATAATGGTGTTGTCATAGAGCACGTTGATGCGCTCAAAATCGACCTGTCGCTGGCCGTCAGAATCGTTCAACAAAATTCCCCTGATTAGCAATTTCCCTAATGTATCCTGTGGCGGTGCCGGTGTGAAGTCACAATCTGGGGCAGACACAACCAGCCTCGGATAAATCGCCGAAACAACACTAAAATTATGGGACCATTAGAGATGAGTGTAGTCTGGCACGGTATCTGCCTAAAATATTCTGCATCAAAGTAAAAACAGTTTATCTGTCTCGGCTATTCCAAAAATAGGTGCTTATGGTGCCATTGTTATGTTTCAAAACCCAAGTTTGATAACCCTTTGCATGCATTAATTCTATGCCTGGTGCTGGCACAAAATCGGTTTGTAATTCTACTATTCCACCTTCTGAAATAGTGCGCAATCCTTCCATAACATAAGCAATTGTCATTTTGTCTTTGTAGTTATCACTACTTTCATCGATAGTAAGTTCAATTCTATTTGTAGAAAACCAGCCTGGCTCTTCAACAAAGTAGTCCTCATAATCATCATCATAATTTTCTATGCCTTCAGCTTGCCCTACTACAACTTTTAGCTCAGCTATCAATTTATTGAGAGGAACCCCACCTACCGTAGCCGCATGTTTAAGTGTTGCCACTTTTGCCACTGATTTTCTCAATATTGGATTTCGGAGCTTCTTAAAAGGTGGGGCAATACCGATCAGCACATCTTCGAGCTCCGGATACGCTTCAAGTAATTTATGGACAGTTACAGCGGGAGTTATTTCAAGTTTTGGTTCGGTCATTTCTCAGTTTCTCGGGATTCACTTGTCGACATAACGCTTTTAATAATGAGTGCCGCTTACGGAATCTCCTTGATTTGATTGCTATACGGTTTTGCCACAACTGTTTGAGATTGTATCTTTCCAATGCTGCATATCCTTTACATTTATTGCTATTGAATCGTCCTCTGCTTTCTCATTCGTATACATTATGCGGAGCATTTTCCTGCCAGGTGAGACTCCTTTTAGGCGGTAAACGAATTCTGCACCTTGAATTCTCCGTGTTGGAACAGTTATTACCAAATCGAGAAGAACAAGTTCAAAATAGAGATAACAATCTGTAAGAGCAATATAGCCCATGCCACTTGTTTGTGAATATCCAGAAGATTCAACTGCCCTGAACCTGATATGCTCCGGAGGCATTACTATTTCCTGCCCTCTTACTTTTCCTTCAATACGCTGTAGTACAAGTTGTTGGCGGTGCCACAAAAAATAGAAAAACCAAACAATTAATGAAACCCCGATCAAGATTACAATATACATATTGCTCATATACAAAAAAGTAAGCGAGAGTAACAATACATTTATTGCCAATGCCAGTGTAAGTCTCACTGAATCTACCTCAATACTCAACTATATGGCCCTATAATTAGTCACCTGAATATTTTCTAATCTTATTGCTTATTCTGGCCAGGGAAAACCCAAAGACTGCAATCATTGTAAACGTAAACACAAGAAGGGCTTCACTGTTACCAAGCCCAGACGATCCTCCTATTGTTGACGCCAATAACGTTAATACAACGGCGCAAACAGAAATTATGCTAAGTATTAATGCTACTATTCCGCCAAGTTCACGGAGCGCTGGGAGAAACTGACTTGCAGTCACAAATACGCCAGTAGCGATAATTATCCAGAACCACATACCAACACCCAAAATACTGTTCGATACAGCAGATGTGGCAAAGCAAGAGATCGCAAAGAGGACAGCTATAATTTTATTCATCTTCTTTTCGCTTTAGATTCCACCGCTTGGTCTGTACACATAACGCTTTTAATAAAGAGTGCGCGTAGCGCATCTCCTTGATTTTATTGTTAGCTGTCGATGGCACCGGTTTTCTTCATATATCTATGAGCATTGTCGATTTCTGAAAATCCGTATTTTCGATATAGATTATGTGCGTCTTTCGTAGCGAGGAGCCAATTTACGGATAGCAAGTCAGGGTGTGCGAGCATTTCTTCAGTAAGAACTTTACTTAAGCCTTTTCCTCTATGAGAATCAACAATGAAAAAGTCCATAACATAGGCGAAGGCCACTTTATCTGAAACGACCCTGCAAAAGCCAACTTGTTCATCTTTAAAGTAGAGACCAAAACAAATCGAATTGGCTATTGTAGCCTTTACTTCTTCAATTGTTCGCCCTTTTGCCCAGTAAGAACGATTAGATAAGAAATCGTGGATAAGTTCCACATTCAATAGAGACTTATCTGTGCTTACAGAATGTTGATCTGACAATTGACTCTCGCTCTCAAAGTACAGCTAACATTTGTATATGACGCATGCGCGTTTTGTTATTCAGAGTCGGTTAGTTTATTCCGCAACTGTTTGAATTGGAATAGAAAGTTTTCACGTTTACCAAAAAGGGAAGGATAAAGCGAGGGGTCTCCATATTTTGAGATACGAGAACCCGTATTCCAGTTATGGGGTTTCCTCTATTTACTATTGTTCTACTGCTTGTCCATTGATTTATGGGGGATATTTATTCGCCCGTGGTGCAAAGTGTGCAAAACACAAATAGATAGCGAGACTACTAGCATTTCTGAAGGTCTGTACTAAGCTTAATTACTCAACAATATGTACACAAGGAGCGTGTAATGAATAGCAAATTTACTGAGCAGGTCAGGGATGACCTTCGAATGAGAGGCTACAGCTTTGCCACTGAGAAGGCCTATCTGTTGTGGATAAAACGTTTCATCTATTTTACCGGGAAGAAACATCCTGCCACCGTTGAAGCATCCCAGATTAAGGCTTATTTGACCTACCTGGCTACCAGACAACACGTTAGTGTGAATACACAAAAAGTTGCGCTAAATGCACTTGTTTATCTGTTTCAGAAGTTTCTGCATAGGAATGTGGGTAAGTTGGGATTCAAGTTGGCCACTAAACAGCAAACTATCCCGGCGGTCCTATCAGTGGGTGAGGTTGCGGAAATCCTGAAACAACTGGAAGGGTGCGACAAACGATCATTCAACTTTTATATGGCAGTGGTCTCCGCGTAGGGGAATGTCTGCGACTTAGAGTGATGGATACTAATCTAAACCGGTTTGCCTTGACGGTGCATAATGGCAAGGGGCACAAAGACCGTGTAACTATTCTGAGCCCTAAGCTGAAGACCGTATTGGAGGAGCGAATCGCGATGGGGATTGAGGCCCAGAAAAAAGATAATGTGCGAGGAGTCGGCCCTTCCATGAGCCCTTCGACAAGCCGCAAATGCCCGAAAGCTTATAAATCTCCGGGATGGGCATACATCTTTCCTTCCAGAAATTTGTGTGCTCATCCCTTGAGTGGAGAGCTATGCCGGCATGACTTGCACGTCTCTGTGCTGCGCAAATTCCTTCAGGTGGCTGTCGAGGCAGCAGGCATTACCGATAAACATGTCACCTGCCATACTTTCAGGCATTCATTTGCCACGCATCTTATGGAGAGCGGGACAGACATACGCACAGTGCAGGCACTTCTGGGGCACAATGATGTATCGACTACTCAAATCTATACTCATGTTTTGGGTAGGCACTATGCTGGTACGGTCTCTCCGCTTGATAGAATCTAACCGGAATGTTCTTTTTTGTAGGGAAGCAGTGAAGCGGCTTCTTTTTGATAGTGCTTAATATGAGGCCGTTCTTCCTTTAGAAAATTGGTGATCGCTTCAGTAAATGCCTGGTGGGCAATCCAGTGATTCGAGTGGGTAATGATAGGCTCGAAGCCACGCTGTATCTTGTGTTCGCCCTGAGCGCCGGAATCGAATGACTTTAGCTGGTGTTCGATTGCGTATTCCTGGCCCTGGTAGTAGCAGGTTTCAAAATGTAGAAACTGGTGGTCTCTTCTGCTGCCCCAATATCGCCCGAAGAGTGTTTCGTCGTTCTTGAAAAACAGGGCAGCGGCTATGTCACGATTGTCTTGTACTGCGTTTATCATTACGAGTTGTTCTGGCATGGTCTCGGCGATGGCGAGGAAAAAATCCAGCTCGAGATAGCCCTGCATACCACGCATCAGGTAGGTGCTCTGATATGCCAGGAAGAAGTCAGCCCACTGCTGCTCCGAAATTTCGGCACCTTCTGTTTTTCGAAATGTAATACCCTGCCCCGATACATGTCTACGCTCTTTTCTAATGGACTTTCGCTTTCTTGAATTTAGTTTTGTCAGAAAATCATCGAAGGATTCATAAGCCTTGTTGTACCAATGAAACTGAGTGGCAATTCTGGGTTGAATATCGAGCTCGGAGAGCAGTTGATGTTCTTGCTCACATGGAAAGAGTACATGCCAGGATGATGCGCCGATGAACTCTGCCTTTTCTTTGATCTTGCCGGCAATAAGTTGCAATGCTATCGATTGTGAAAGGGTGTCTCGGGTGAAAATGCGTTGGCCCGGTGAAGGAGTAAATGGTACTGCCGTGACAAACTTAGGATAGTACTGGAAGCCGTGACTCTCGTAGGCATTCGCCCAGGACCAGTCGAATACGTACTCTCCCCAACTATTGGTCTTAAGGTACAGCGGCATAACCGCCAACGGTGTTTTACTTGAGTCATCGGAGTAAACTAACACATGATGTGGTTGCCAGCCGGTTTGTCGATTGGTGCAACCCGTATGCTCCAGGGCATGCAAGAACTCGAAGCGGGTAAACGGATTTTTGGTGCTCGCCAGGTCGTTCCAGGTAGTTGCACCAATTTCGTCGATAGATTCAACAAAGGATAGGCGCAAACTGCTTGGTGTTTCAGGTGAGTTCATTGGTTTCAGGGTGGTTTAAAGAGAGTGCGTGTACTCTCTAAATTGAGTAGCATTGAT
>DMJN01000232.1 GCA_003451715.1 Gammaproteobacteria bacterium
CGGACTCGAATGGCCAACGGTTCGCCCGGGAGTCGATACGGCGCTCTTAGAGATTTCCCTCGAACGAACTCGCGGGCAGAATCCCGCAATCGAAATCGATTCGGCAGGAGTATCCCTCGTCCAATACTTCGAACAGGGTGGGCAGGGTCGACGCTACCTGGACCTGAGCCCATTACTGAAGTCGGACATCGGGCCGGGAGATTTCATCGAATTCACCAGCGCCGGAGCCGCATGGAATTCCGGGCCGGTTACACTGGTTACATTTTCCAATGCACCTCTCGAAGGACGTCGGGTTCTGGTTGTAGCACCCCATCCGGACGATGCAGAGATCGCGGCATTTGGTGTCTACCAGTCATCTCAAGCCGATGTGGTCACGGTAACCGCTGGGGATGCCGGTGGGGCAAACTTCCAATCCTTGTGGCCAAACGAAGCAGAGCAATACCGGGCAAAGGGCCGCATCAGGACTCTGGACAGTCTCACTGTACCCTTTCTGGGTGGCTTGCAACCCCAAGCGGTACGCAATCTCGGATACTATGATTCCACGCTTAGACAACTCTGGTTGGAGCGGCCGAATCCGGTTGAGCCACCTCTGGCCGAGCTCGAAGACCCCGCCTATTATCGACGCCTCAATTTCGATCCTGAACTGCGCGAACGGGAATTCGAATCCAGTTGGCCATCATTGGTGGCTGACCTGCTTGCTGAGCTTGAAAGAGTCCAGCCCCAGTCGGTAGTAGCGCCCCATCCGCAACTCGATCGTCACCTCGATCATCAGTTTACCGCCCTGGCTCTATTTGAAGCGCTGGCCCTGTGGGGCAGGGAATGCGATATCTTACTCTATACAAATCACGCCATCGGTAACGAAGCTTTTCCCTTGGGGCCACGGGGTGGGATGACCGGTTTGCCGGCATGGAATGGAGGCAGCCTTAACTTGCAAGGCCTGTATTCACATCAGTTATCAGTTGAGGACCGGCGCCGCAAGCTGATAGCGTTAGAGGCCATGCATGACCTGCGTCCATTCGATCCACGAGATGGCAGTGAAATCGATTCAGTCGCGCCTGTCTACGATTATTTCCGCAGAGGCGCGCGGCCCAATGAAATCTTTTTCGTCACGGATTTGAATGGTGTAGGCGCTATTTATAGGGAATACTTCGAGCGAAGAAATCTCCAGGGAGAAGAATAGGATGAAGTTTGTAAAGAGCCGCCTTGGCATGATGATGTTTCTCCAGTATGCCGTTTGGGGAATCTGGTTACCGGTACTGGCGACTTATCTACAATCGACTACTGCAGATGGCGGTTTAGGTTTCACATCCGGGCAGGTCGGCTGGATCCTGGGAGTAGCCGGGTCGATCGGAGCGGTGTCTGCTCCTTTCATAGCCGGGCAGTTTGCCGACCGCTATTTCTCCACTGAAAAGTTTCTCGCAGTGCTTCTGGTGCTCGGTGGAATCGTCAAGATAACACTCTCCTATCAGGATTCGTTTACAGCCTGGCTTTTCCTGGCAATGCTTTACAGTGTGCTTTATATGCCGACATTGTCGCTAACTAATTCCATGGCCTTTGCTCACCTGGATGATCCCGACAGCGAGTGGCCACGCATTCGAGTGCTGGGCACGATTGGCTGGATCGCGGCGAGCTGGCTATTTCCCATGATCTGGTTGCAGACTGACCTGGAGTTTCAAATTCTGCCACCCTTCTTCGTCGGCACCGAAGTAACCGATGCGACAGCCAGACTGGGTGATACCCTGAAGGTGTCAGGAGTCATTGCTATTTTGTATGCAGGTTTCTGTCTGCTGCTTCCTCATACGCCCCCCAAGAAAGAAGCAGTGGAAAAACTGGCCTTCAAGAAAGCCTTCAGTTTGTTGTCACATCGATCCTTTGCCGTTCTGGTAGCGGCCAGCTTACCGATTGCAGTAATTCATCAAGTTTACTTCATGCAGACCGGCCCATTTTTTGAAAATCAGCTAGGGCTTCTAGTGACCTACATCGCTCCGGCGATGACTGTCGGCCAATTTGCGGAGATTGGCTTCCTGGCATTGTTAGGTACATTCCTGGTTCGCCTCGGATTCAAATGGACGATTACCATCGGTGGCCTCGCTTATTTCGCCCGCTATGCGATCTGGGGCCTTATCAGTATGCAGGATGCCGCAGGACCGTCGGTGGATGCAGCGGGTCAATTTGTGTGGACCGGCCCGTTAATGATTGGGGTATTCAGTCAGTTACTACATGGGCTGTGTTATGCCTGCTTCTTCGCGTCTGCATTCATGTATGTCGATCGTATCGCCGAAGCGGACATCCGCAATTCGGCGCAGACTGTATTTGGCATCATTATTCTGGGCGTCGGCCCTATGTTAGCCGGTCCGTTCCTGGGCATCTTGGGCAGTGTCTTCGGAGAGGCCGGCGTGGTGACGGATTTTGCAGGCATGTGGTTTACCCTGGCGGCGTTGGCGTTGCTCACCACCGCTTTGATTGTGTTTGCCTTCGAGGATGAGACCGAAGGTGAGATGGCCTTACAAGCAACTTGAGGTAGAACTGGGCAAGGCTGCTACCCCGTTGTCAGTTACATTGAACGTATTTATAAAAGGTCTCCGTTATGAAGCTTTACGATCTACCCCCTTCACCCAACGCCCGTCGCGTACGAATTTTTATTGCGGAGAAGGGATTGGATATTCCTCTTGTTCCAGTAAACATGATGACCGGGGAAAACAAGTCCGAAGAGTATCTGGCTAAAAATCCTCTGGGTAAGATGCCGCTGCTGGAATTAGATGACGGCACCTGTATCGCCGAGTCAGCAGCAATCTGTCGTTACCTGGAGGAAATGAATCCCGAGCCACCACTGTTGGGACGAGACGCAGTGGATAGGGCACTTGTGGACATGTGGCACCGCCGCATGGAGTTTGAACTGCTTATTCCCATGATTACTATCTTCGTCCATACCGGTGAAATGTGGAAAGATCGTGTCACTCAGATTCCCGAGCTGGTAGAGGTCACTACGAAGAATGTGCAGGCGAGCATGGAATGGTTGAACCAGGAACTGGAAGGAAAGGAGTTCATTGCCGGAGAAGATTACACGGTAGCCGATATTGCCGCGCAGTGCGCCTTCGTCATGGGCAAGGCAGCCCTCGGTATACGTATACCCGAAGGTTTGAATGAGCTGAACGACTGGTGGGCGAGAGTATCAGCGCGTCCTACCGCCAGGGCGTGAAAAAATCAAAGGGGTCAGAAAATCAAAGGGGTCAAAATCAAAGGAGTCAGGGACGTTTGATTTAGGGATGCTACTTACCGAATAACAAACACTTACAGAGTACAGAATAATGAATAATAGAGTGCATAGTGGTCCAGTCGTTGTTCTTCTAAGCCTAGTCATTAATACTGCCATCGCTCAACAGGATGGCAGTCCGCCCAGAGGAATTATTCAACAATATGGCA
>DMJN01000043.1 GCA_003451715.1 Gammaproteobacteria bacterium
CGGTTCCCAGCTCGCTGTTACCTATCGACAGCACACCCACGTCATCCGGCTACTTGTTGGAGGGTACCAGCGCCAGGTGATCGGCTTCGCCGAAATCGCTCGACCCCAGCAGATACCAGCGCCCCTGAGCCGTGTCTGCCACGTCATGGGCCACGCTGCCACAGATTGGCAGGTCTTGCCTCGCCACCCCGAACTTAGCTACCAGGCCGGCTTTTACCGGTCCCGGCACGTAGTAATCATAGGGGCAGACTACATGGAGTTGATCAGAATTAACGAGGCGCTCGAGGTTTGCATACCAGAGCGGAGTGCTGCGAGAGTCTCTCAATCCGAAATCCAGTGCAGCGGAGTTTTGTCCCATGCCTCCACCGGCGCTGCCCAGTAGGGTGCCTGCGGCAACTTCCACACTGACCGAGTGGCAGCAGAAGCGATATTCATCAGTACCAGCTACGTACTGCTGGCAATTGCCTGCCCCGGTAAGCTGATTCTGGAGAGTCTCGTTAACGGCTGATAGATGATCGAAATACCCGGTGACTTCGGGGCAGGGTGCAAAATTCAGCGAGTAGTCGGTGCCACCGGCGGTCAGGTTTTCGACCACACTGATATTGCTGATGGTGATATCAGCCGGGGCGTTGACCTCGCGCGCCTGGGAGCTGTCTTGCAACATCATGTAGGTGTGCACAGTTGGAAATGTATGACCGGAAGGATTGGTGGCACCCAGCGGATCTATCTGGGAATAGGCATCACTCGGCAGGGGATCCACGCTGAATATCTGCCTGCTATTACCACAGTTCTGTTCATTGGCTGCAGTGGCAGCCTCGGAAACGACACTGATGCTGTCGTAAACCAGCGAATCAGTATCGAGCACCCCATTGGCAATCGAATCGATACCGAAATAGAAAACATAATTGCCGGGAGGTACCCCACTACCGTTGAGCAGTTCCAGCGAATTGATTTCAGTAAGGGGTTGTTGATAGGCCACGGAAAACTCGGTGGTCCAGCTCGTGCCATCGTAATAGTAGATGTCATTCGGGGAGGGGAGTGAGGTCACTACGGCTATCCACCAGTCATGATCATCCGGCGGTGATCCTCCTGTGTGACTGATTGCAATCGACAGGATATCGGTGCTGGTAATGGTCTGAGGGGACTGCGAATTATTCGCTTCGATTGTCTGTGGGTAGAGAGTTGGCACGGAAAACGAACCAATTACTAATGCGAACAGGAGCTGAAGGGATCGCAATCGCATTACAGTGCTTCTCGATTACTCCAGGTGTACTGTTTCGGTATCCTGCAGAAACAGCTTGTTGATGTCTTTTCCAATCGTGTCGAGGCAGGAATAGCTTCCATAGCTAAATGGCATTTCTTCAAAGTGACAATTCCGGTAATGCAGATCAACCTCGAAGCGAGTTCGAATACAATCCAGAAATTCGCGAATGTTGATTTCGGATTCATTCTGCTCAGCTGAAATCAACACGCAGTCACCTATAGCCTTGACGAATCTCCATCCATGGCTGGACAGGGCATCGTTTATCAGGCTGTAGTATTCGGCAAGGTAGTCGGCAGTCTCGGTCGGCGTTTGTTGTCGTGCCACTGCGTCGAAGCCTCGAATATCTATCTTTATAACTGTTGAGGTCTTTAGCATTGTCTCGATGCTGAGTCCTGGCTCTGTGAGGCAGTGTGCACAGTGAAACACTAGCGGCTGAATGCTGCGAGGTGAATGCTTATTCAGTATCCCACGTTGTATCTGCTTTACCAACCTGCCCCAGGCCAGGTGCCAGTAGACCGGTTCCGGGAACATGGTTTGCTTCTATTCGGATACCGTCGGGATCTTCGAACAGCAGGGAATAGTACCCGGGCGCGAAACCGTCTTCCTGGGGTCCATGAATTATTCGGGCGTCGAGATCCCTGGCCAGTTGATGAATCTCATCCACGTCCTCGCGGCTGCGAGCTCTAAAACAAAAGTGATGTAGCCCGGGCCGGGCCTGATTAAATCCATCGGCTTTATGCGAGTCATCACAGGGGGAAATACTGATGCCGGTTCTGCCGCCAACGCCATAAATGCTTCGCTGGGTTTCGTTCACTATTTGCATGCCCAGGCTACTCAGCAATTTCTTGTAAAAAGGGATAGAGCGGGCAGGGTCAGTAACCGTTAGCTGAATGTGGGCTATACCGTTTATATCTGGCATTAATATTGAGCCAATATTGATAGGATACTTTGTTATACAGGACACAAAATGCCGCCAGATGAGGCGGCATTTGAGTACTTTCTTCTTGAATTGCTTATTATGTAGTGAAGATTTTACACAGGTTTCTATGTAGAGCTACAAGGGCACAACATTTGTCGCACACGGTCCTTTTTGTCCCTGGCCTACTTCAAATTCCACTTCCTGGCCATCATTCAGTGTCGCGTATTCTCCATCGCTCTTAATTTCAGAGAAGTGGACAAATAGATCTTTTCCACCTTCCTCTGGTGTTATAAAGCCAAATCCTTTGTCTGCGTTAAACCATTTTACGGTACCTTTACTCATTGCTTACTTTCCTGTTTGAGGGATTAAAATGTCCTGAAACTGCGGTCATGGACTAGTAACATATTGCATCCAGCTTGATTTGTCACATACCAATTCGAACAAATTGCAGCTTTAGTGAGTGGCAGACCACAAAGTGGCTAGTTGCATGATCCAATTGCTATGGATCTTTGGGCACGGATTCGACAAATTTGGGAACGCCTTTCGGTATTATCTCCCATTTCACCTTCGAGCCAACATAAATATGCCATCCAATTTCAACCCCTGGAACACTATCGACACGTCCAAGGGTCACGCCATGCGGCGATCCATTATATATACTGTACAGAGTCGACCGCTTTCGTGGACACTTAAATAATATGCCCTACCCACCTGCCGGCCAGCATCACGCCGGCCCATAGAAAGAGCGACAGGCTACCTGCAATTTTGAGTTGGGTTGGGGTGTTGGCTGCGGTGTCCCATTGCTCGATATTCCGATAAATACGAAAGTGGAAATAGGCCATATTCATACCGGCCAGTACCAGTAGTACCATTTTCGATTGAAAGGCGGGATTGATGACATGGGATGCGGCACGCGTGATGAACATGCCCAGGCCCGTGGTTATTGCGATGGCAAATGCACCCCAGGTCCAGGGTACGAGTTCGCGGTTGAGAGTGGTAATAGGGTAACGAGTCGCGGCAAGCCCCAGCAGGCGCAGGTCAACCCACAGAATGAACCCGACTACCTGGGCCGCGGCGATAACGTGGATGGATTCGAGGAAGGGGAATAACCAGGTACCACCGATCTCCCAGCTGATTGGCCAGTTCTCGATATCGATCCATTTGGGTGAGTGTAGGAAGTTTGAAATCATTACCATGTCACGCCGGGAAGTAAATGTATTCGGAATA
>DMJN01000136.1 GCA_003451715.1 Gammaproteobacteria bacterium
TGTCGGCCGAACAGGCCCATGGCTGACGGCGCGAAATCACCCAATAATAATTAAATGGGTATTAAGTTATTTATTTGCCCATAAATCGTCCACATCCCTGCCTATCTAGCATGTTGAATGGACATCCCCCAAAAGGTTTCGCATCGGCACCACCAGAGATGTCAGCCTGCCGGGGCTTGATCGCACAGTTGGTCCAGCGCTACCTTGACGTGATACCCGCAAGGGTGGCCTTTAACGATTGGTACGCGGGAACAGGCTTGCCCCACAGCCGCATCTGTGCCTGCGCGTTCAAGCCTGGCTAAATACTGAGGAAGCCTTAGAAAATCACAGGTACTGCCATAACTGGAAGAAGAATTAATTTGGGTCTATGCTTTTGTGTAGAAAAAACGCGGAATATCATCGATTCTAAACAGCGGTTTTGATGGCTTCGATTATTTATCAAGGAAGGTAAAAATGAGCTATTTCGAATGTAAAAGAAGTTTCTCCAAGTACCTGACCATACTGTCTGCTTTAGTGGCACTTGCACTCACTGCCTGCACTACTGTAGCCATTGACAGGGATGACAATCCACCCGGCCCAGCTGGTGGCCCCGGAACAAACTGGGAAAATCCACCCGGACCGAAAGGCGGAGTCGGCGCCAGCCCGGATGTCCGTCACCGGCATACACTCTGGTTAAAGCGTCGAATATCAGGACCAAAATGGTCCGCTTTTATATCGCTCCCACCAAAGAAGCGGTATGCCTACTGCCACAAGCACGGTATCCCAAGGGATTACTGCTGGTTTGATCGAGACAACAACCCTCCCGGCCCCAAAGGGGGGCCAGGCACTAACTGGGAGAATCCCCCCGGACCGAAAGGGGGACCTGGCGTCTCGCCAGATTAGGCTGATTCGCTAAAAAAGACGGGATTGTGATAACCCGCGACATGGATTCGTGAAGCATCGGTAGCTACTGGAGGTTGTGGTGTTGTTAACGCGCATTTTGTCCTGCGGTATGTATAGCGTACTTATATCTTTATCGCTTATTGCCTGTTCCCAGGTATCTGCGGCTTCTGCCAGTTTTCCGGAGATGATGCTTGTACTGGATGGCTCGGGGTCCATGTGGGGAAAGATAGATGATAAGACCAAGATCGAAGCAGCCCAGGAAGTCATAACCGAAATAATCCCCTCTCTCCCTTCAGAGGTAAAAATCGGACTTGCTGCTTATGGTCATAACCGCAAGGGCGACTGTGGCGATATTGAGATCATTCTGCCCCCAGGTTCCTCTGATCGACAGAAGTTGCTCTCCGAAGTCATGGGCATCAGTCCCAAGGGAAAAACACCGATAGCAGATTCTTTACACCAGGTTACCGACCTGCTGAAAGGCAATGAAGCGGAAACGACCATTGTGCTGGTCAGCGATGGTGTGGAGACCTGTGACCCTGACCCCTGCGGCGCAGTGCGTGCGATGAAGCAGTCAGGAATCAACTTTGCTCTTCACGTCGTAGGGTTTGCGGTCAATAAACAGCAGGATGAGCAACTTGCCTGTCTCGCCACGGAAGGCGGCGGTGAATATTTTACTGCAGCAGATGGCAGTGCCTTACTCGCCGCCCTGAAACAGGTGCAGGAAGCCGTGACACGGAAGGTGGAGACGGCAAAAACATCCACCGTCAAAGCCGCGACGGCACTGGGCAAGTTGCAGATAGCCATTCCCGAACAGGGACTGGTCAGCCTTAATGGCCTTAAGTTGAAACGTGTGAGTGACGGCAAGGTGGTGAAAACAGTGGAGAAGCTTCAGGCGGACAGCCTTCACCCCCTGCTCAAAGGCGAATACGAACTCATTGCCGGGTTTGCCAATTCCAACTACAAGCCCGACTCCGAGGTTTCTTTTGGCACCTGGGAGGTTAAGGGCGGCGAAACAACCAGCATCGAGCTTGGGGTGATGGTGGTCAATATCGCCGATACACTGCAAGAGGTTCCTGCAGGGGCGGTCATTATCAGGAATGTCGAGAAACCAGACTTCCTGCTGACGATTCCAGCCAACGACAACCCCTATTACTTTTATCGGCCAAAACCCCTGCCTCCCGGCACCTACTCCTTTGCGGTGCACTACAAATATGACTACAAGTACAAAACGCCTGTAACCGAACTGGTACTGGCTGACCAAGTTCAGATAATCGCCAATAAGGCAGCTACCATTACACTCGATTCTGGCCTGCGCCTGCAAAAACCTCCTTCCATCGAGGCGGCGGGCTTTCGCCTGAGCAATCCGGATGGAGAGTGGGGGCCTCTGGAGATTCTGCCGGCACATAACGGTGATTATCCGTTGTGGCATCCCTATATCGTACCTCCGGGCAACTACTCGCTGGACCTGTTGATAGATGGCATGGATGAACCGTTGCCGGTGGCTGAAAGTCTGACTATCGAAGCGGGAGAGCTGCTTGAGTTCGATACCGGATTATGAACACCGCGGCCGTCCCCCTGTTTTGTCTCGCGCTCATGACCCTGTTTCCCATTGGGGTTCAAGGGGCGACCACTAGTCCCCAACTTGCCGATATCATCATCCGTGTTGAGTCCCAGCGCCAGGGCGGTGAGGGCTCCTGCGGCTCTCCACCCTGGGGCGTAGACCACATCAACGGCGGCGATTATCGCTGCAATCCTCCGAAATACTGGTATGGCTACAACATGAAAGCGCACATGTACCAGAAAGTGCTATTTATCCCAGGGGAAAATTCCAGATGGCACATAACCTCATCCGACCAGGGGACTGGAGTATACGATGTGGTAAAGCACTTTGCTGATAGCAACAGGATATGCAGTCCAGTCGCGACCACCGCCGGACAATTTTCCTTGAAAACGGAGGGAGAGGCCGATACCGGCTCGGTTGATCTGCGCTTTACTGCCCTACCTGAGGAGGTTTCCAGCTGGTCCTGCCAGGGAGGCCACAGTTATGAACGGACCACGAGCCTGCTCCTGCTACACTGGGCTGTCGCCATGACAGGGAATCCTACAGAGTTGACGGCAACTCTATCTGCAAAAGACAGGAAGAAACCAGGTTTCTACCACAGAAAATTCACGACAACGACAAACCCCAGTCCGACCGATCGGGACACTGTTCAAGTGGAGATCATGTTGACCTGTTACCAACCGACACCAAAAGGCGTCAAAATGGACGCAACAGTGCTCTGCCCCTGGGAGTGATCAGATTCATGACTATTTTCCGGGCGACCAATTATTCTCGACACCCGATTAATAGTTCTTAAACTTCGGCGGAGTACCGCCAAGACGGCTTTTACAAATCAGCTGCGGGCGTTTTGATAACATCTCCACCCTTCATAACGAAACTGACGTTCTCCATCACACGAATGTTCTCCAGGGGATTGCCGTCAACAGCGATAATATCCGCCAGCAGTCCTACCTTGATCTCCCCACGGTCATCTACGCCCAATAATGTGGCACTGTTGATCGTTGCAGCCTGAATGGCCTGAAGACCACTCATACCGCGCTTGACCATAGCGTAGAATTCCAGCCTGGCGTCTCGGTGGGGCATCACACCGGCGTCGCTACCGAGTGCAATATTGACCCCCTTCTCAAGCGCCATTTTGAAACTATTCTCGACATAGGGTTTGAGGAAATCGTTCTTGTCTACCGTCCACTGCGGCGTCTCGGGTGGTAGCGGTACATCGTTCAAGTGAATGGTGGGGATATAGAAGGTATCGCGGCGCTTCATCTCGCGAATGATTTCCTCGGTCATCATCGAACCGTGTTCAATCGATGCGACACCGGCCTTAACCGCCGCGAGAATACCCTCGCTACCGTGAGCATGAGCCATCACCTTCAAGCCGTGTCGTGATGCTTCTTCAACAATAACCTGAAGCTCCTCATCAGAGTACTGTTGCGCACCCGGGCTATCACCTTTTGAGAAGACACCAGCGGTGGCGCAGACCTTGATGACCTTAACCCCGTGTTTCGCCTGATAGCGAATGGCCTTCAGCAATTCATCCTTACCGTCGGCGACGCCTTGCTTGGGACCGATCTCCATAATACCTGGAGCGAAGCCTGTGACATCACAGTGCCCCCCCGTGATCGAAATGTAATGCCCGGCGGGAAAAACACGCGGACCGACAATACTGCCATTCTCAATCGCTCGCATCACTGCGACATCAGGAAACCCTGGGAACGCACCGGCGTCCCTGACAGTGGTAAACCCAGCCTCCAGCATTTCACGGCCAAAACTGGCCCCATGCAGCGCCCAATCGGCGGGGGTTTCCATCACTGCAGCAGTGGTCCAGTGATCCGAGCTGTAGTAGTCGAGCGTGATATGGCTGTGCATATCCATCACTCCTGGCAACAGCGTACGACTACCCAGGTCAATCAAACGGGCATTGGACGGGACGCTGTCCAGATCCACTGCTGAAATTCGTTCACCTTCGATAAGTAGCAATGCCGGAGAAACCAGTTTTCCGGACGACACGTCGAGATACTGACTGGACTTCAACACAATCGGCGTCGATTCCTGGGCAGCTAAAGCTGCATTCAGTTGCAATGCGATTATGACGGCGAGAAAAACTTTAAACATAGGGGTACCAACTGTGATTAATAGACCTTCAGCCTGCTGCAGGCGCTCTTGCTGATGAATTGATAGTATTTTCGAAACAGAAATACTTTCAGGGTTTGCAACATTTCAGCTGACCTCCTGCCGATACTGGCGGGGCGAAGATCCGTGCCAGCGTTTGAATGCGTTGGTGAAATTCCCTGGTGCGCTAGGGATAGGAAGTATTAACGCGC
>DMJN01000308.1 GCA_003451715.1 Gammaproteobacteria bacterium
CCAGTTTCATCGCAGGGAAAAGATTTTCGAGTTAAGGGCTCGCTACCTTCCTCGTGCTCAGATGCTCAACCAGGCCGGTATTGCCATCATGCTTTCATTCCCCATCATTGGCCTCGTGCTACGATCACCCTTTGCCGTAGGCATGGTCATTGGATTGAGCCTGTTATTGCAGTTAGCCGGCGCCTTTGCCTACCTGATCATCTTGCCGGAAGAATGGGACGCCAGTTTCAACAAGGCATTACCGGTTCTGGTAGATGGTGAGTATGTCGAACAGAACCAGTTTCCAGCCATTCGCAGAATTCTCAAAGCGGCGGCACTTACCTATTTTTCAGCAGCACTTGCTAATGTGCTTAACATTGGTCGATGGTTCATGATATTAAGGCGCTAAGGCTGATAGTCAGGATCAACGGTAGCGGAGGGAGGAGTCGAATATGAAAGCGGCGAAGATTGCGAAGATTGTTGCGATTGTATTGCTGGTCTACGTGGGAATAGTAGTTCTATTTGAATCACTGCTGGGCTATTTTCAGCCAGAGGCTGGCACAACCATGCTTATCACCAGCTATGACGAAGCAGGCAATGGACACGACCGGGTGGTTGCCCGCCTGGAAAGCAATGGCTCAATCTATGTTGCGGCTAACCACTGGCCGAGGGCGTGGTACCGTGAGGCACTGGACAACCCAAGAATGAGCGTTAGTTTCGAAGGCGACACTAATGAATACAGAGTCGTTCCAGTGGAAGGAGCCGAACATGAGCGGGTGGATAACGAGAATAGCCTGGGTCTGGTATTTCGAATTCTTACAGGGTTTCCGCCCCGATACTTTGTACGATTAGATCCAAATTAGAGGAAATAAAAATGACAATAAACGGGAATCCAGAATTTGTCCGTGCTTATCGAAGTGCTTTGGTCAACAGTCATCGTTGGGATGAATTCAGGGTCAGGGACGACGATATCGTTATCACTACCTCCTACAAGGCTGGCACCACCTGGATGCAGGGTATCTGTTCGGCGCTTGTATTTCAGGCGCCGGAACCCCCGGTTCCCCAGGACGCACTGACGCCCTGGCTGGACGCAAATTTCGGTCCCATCGATGAAGTGCTGGCGCAACTGGGGGGCCTGCAAAACCGCCGCTACATCAAGACCCATCTACCGCTGGATTGAATCCCGTTCTTTGATGAAATCAAATATATCTTTGTCGGTCGTGATGGCAAGGATGTGTGGATGTCCATGTGGAATCACTGGCATAACATGAATCCTGATGTCATCAATGACATGAACAATGCACCGGACCGGGAAGGTCCGGCATTGGTTCATCCGCCGCAAGACATTGGACCGGCATTCGATGAATGGCTTATCAGGAGTACTTTCCCCTGGGAGAATGATGGCTATCCCTTCTGGTCGCATCTGTATCATGCCAGGAGCTGGCGGGCCTATCGCCACATGCCTAATATCCTGATGGTACATTTCGACGACTTGTTGCGAGATATCGATGGGAAATGCGGCGTATCTCTGATTATCTGGGTATTGAGATTAATGAAGAAATCTGGCCGAGCCTGCTGGAAGGTGTTTCCTTCAAGTCCATGAAGTCGAATGCCGAGAAAATGGCACCGGGGGCGACCGAGGGTATCTGGAAGGATACCGGCAATTTCTTCCATAAAGGAACCAACAAGCGCTGGGAAGGGGTGTTGACGGATGAGCAGGTCGCCGCTTACGATGACTTGGCTAAACGCGAGTTGGGTGCGGAGCTTGCACAGTGGTTAGAATTTGGAGGCCGCATCAATTAAACTCTCGCGACTACACATAATAATCAGACCATACGAAGGTTTTACTCATGAATAAGCTCACACAACGACTGATTCAGAAGAGCCTGTTGGCATTTTTACTGGCGGTCTTCATCTTGCCGGTCAGCGCGCAGAATGCCGATCCCATGCGCTGGGAGCAGGCTATGCAGCGCTTCGAGGAACAGGACAAGATGCATGCCCCTCCCGAGGGTGCCATTTTACTTACCGGCAGTTCCAGTATTGCCCGCTGGAACAATCAGGCGGCTGCCGCTCTGGCACCACTTACGGTGATTCCGCGTGGTTTCGGCGGCAGCGTGATGGGCGATGTGCTGTATCACCTGGAGAGAGTCGCACTCAAATACAAGCCTCGCGCAATTCTCATCTATGAAGGCGACAACGACACGGCCAACGAGGTGCCGAAAAATACAATCCTGGGTCAGTTAAAGGAGATTGTTGCCAAGGTTCATCATGCACTTCCGGAAACCAGAATCTATGTGTTGTCGGTCAAGCCGAGTGTGTTGCGTGAGAATGTCTGGGCAAATGCACAGGCTGTGAATGCAGGTTACCAGGCGATCGCCGACAGCGATCCGCTGGTTTACTACGTGGATGTGGCCAATCCATTTCTTAAGGCGAACGGTCATGTCATGACCGATATTTTCGTCGAAGACGGACTGCATCTTAACGACGTGGGTAATCTTATTTGGGGATCCTCCATCAGAGCCGCGTTAATGCCGCAGGAAGCTCGCCACGAAAAATAAGTCTCACAAAAAGGGTGGTCGATGAATACGCTGGATTTACTGCAAGCCCTGATCCTGCTGGGCGCACCCATGGTGGCGCTCAGCTGGTTCGTGTTCGGCTGGCTCTTCAATAGCGGCGAGATCGATAGAAGGGATGACAACAAGTCAATCTCGGCCCAGCTCAAGAAGATGAAAAAATCGGTGGCCGCCAAGGAGCACAAAATTCCAACTATGTTTATGACAAGTGGATGTGGTTTGGTAGTGGATTCTATGGATTGGCAGGCTTATGGACCTTCGCTGTAATCGAAATTGGCCAATTCTTCGGATTCATCTTTAATTTCCCCGGTTTTTCTGTTCTCTTCGGGGATGGGTTGATCGCTTTCCTCGTCGATCTCGGATTGAATCAGCTCAGCAATGTGATCCAGGCTTTCGTCTGGTTCAGCTACTGGCCATCGGACTCGATTATAATCTGGATTCTTGTGGCCTACCTGGGTTACTGGGTGGGCGTGGAGTTGGCCAGGCGACATGTCGAGTTACCCATCGATGACTGGCTGCAGACAGTTCAGAATAAGCTGGCCGATTTCAAGCAGGACACCAAGAGTGATTAGGATCCCTAAGCGTTCACAATTAAATCTCGATTGATTCTCACACCCAACCCTGGATCCTGGGGCATGGCCATATAGCCCTCGCTATCCACTTGCGGTGGATTCTCCATGATGGCAAAGCCATTGGTATAGGGTGAGATAGGTGGATCGTTCATGATCTCCACCCAGGGACAGTGGGGCCAGGTACCGATCATGTGGAGCTGTGCGATAGTACCGAGTTGTCCTCCACCGTGGTGGGGTATCACCAGTTTGTGGTGAGCCAGCGCCAGCGCCGACACTGCGCGTAGACCCTGCACACCCTCGGTCACCAGAATTTCCGGTTGCAGGATGTCGTAGACTTTTTTCTCGAGTATCTCGACAAACTCCTGTACTCCCTGGTTGTTTTCGCCGCCTGCCAGGGTGATATCGGTAGCTCGATTCAGCTCTGCCAATCCTTCGTAGTCATACCTGCGTAGCGGTTCTTCCAACCAGTACACATCGAAGTCATTCAAGGCACGTGCCGTGTCCAACGCCCGTTTATAGTCCCACTGTATACCTGGCTGCCAGATCCCGCTGGACTGGGCCTGGTTGGCATCGGTCATGATGGTAAAGTCATCGCCTGCCGCTTCACGGACAAGTTGTATGGTGCGGATGTCCTCACGCATTTCCAGGTGGTGTAGCCTGACCTTCATACCCTGCCAGCCCGCTTCTTTTATGTGAACTGCCTGCTCGGCTCTTTCCTCCGGCGTTGATAGCTGAATCATGCTGGCATAGGCTGGCACCTTGTCTTTTTGCGCTCCCCACAGTTTATAAAGTGGTTGACCTGCCACCTTCCCAACTATGTCCCAGAGAGCTATTTCGACACAGCCAACGTCTCGCCAGTTATTCGCCGCACCGTTGGTGTAGCGCATCTGATGACCCAGCGTCTCATTGTCAAAGGGATCCTGGCCCACCAATAATTGCTTCATGCGGTTGATTCCGATGGCACTCAACCCTGGCGCGATACCGCTAATGCCCTGATCAGTCAGGATTTCCGTGACACTGCCGCCTCCGATACGCCGCATATAGGGCCGGCCGGGTGCCCAGGCCGACTCCATGATCCCC
>DMJN01000139.1 GCA_003451715.1 Gammaproteobacteria bacterium
AACAGAATTGTGACTTCCTGATTGTCCCGTCTTATTATGGCCACAACTTTACGGTGGAGGAATGTAATGAGCGAGCACGACAAGACCATGAACCGAAGACAATTCAATACCCGCAGTGCGATCGCAATCACTACGACCACACTGGGAACACTCTCTACATTAGGAGCAAGCAAGATGGCAGCGGCCCAAACACCAGCGAGTGAGCTGGAATCGACCTACTTGATGGAACTGGCACTGGATGTGGCGGAGCAGTTGGACACTGGCCATACGCGGATCGCACCGGTTACAGGCGGCACTTTTTCCGGTCCGCGCCTCAAGGGTACTGTGCGAGACGGCGGCGCCGACTGGATTACCCAGGTGGCAGGCCGCAGTAGCCTGGATGTGCGCATTACCCTGGATACGGACGATGGCGCAATTATCTACATGACCTATAAGGGTGTAGTGGCGCGCAATGACAACGGCCTTTACTGGCGTGTGACACCGGTGTTCAACACCGCCTCGGAGAAGTACGACTGGCTCAACCACATCGTCTGCGTGGGCAAGAACAAGCAGATTGAAGGTAAGGTTGCCTACGATATATTCGAGATCTTGTGAAATAAATCGGGGCAGGTCTTGAGTGTCAATTCCTGTTGTTGTCAGGAAACGGGGTTACCTGAAACGAAGCCTGGCCTGAATTTTCACGACGTAATCGCTCGCGAGATACCCTAAGGGATCTGGCGTGCTGAACGTCTTTGTCTAAATCTGGATGCTCGGCAGGCCTCTCCAAGGTGAGGTAGTAATCTTCAGTGACATCGCCGCACAGCTGAAATTCCTGCACCCGGCTGGTGGCGCCGCTAATCCATTGAGCCTCAACCCCCACCAGAGAGTAACATCCCTGAGGATCAACCGGGCTTAGCACACCGAGGTCATAGGATCTGCTTATTGGAGCAATACCTATTTCAATACCCGTAGTGACTTCTGTGATCGTCGCTCCTTCAGGCTCGGATAAAAAAGTCACGTCAACCCGATTTAGGCAAGCAGTAAAAGCGAGTGGCAGTATTAGAATTATTGATCTGTAATTGTATCGGATGAAAGCTGGCATTTGATGCTCCTTACCTGATCCCGATTCAAGATTCAAGACTTGACCCCTACTTCCTTCTTCGATTATTGAGTTCTCATTCTGGATTGAGAAGACGGGAGTCTGGCACGCGCAGGCTGGCGTGAATTTCCACGACGTAATTGCTCGCGAGATGCCCGGAGCGATATGGCTTGCTGTTGGTCTTTATCTAAATCTGGATGCTCAGCAGGCCTCTCCAAGGTGAGGTAGTAATCTTCAGTCACATCGCCACACAGCTTCAATTCTTGCACCCGACTGGTGGCGCCGCTAATCCATTGACCCTCGACCCCGCTCAGCGAATAACACCCCTCGTGGTCAACCGGGCTTAGCACATCAAGGTTATAGGATCTGCTTATCGGAGCAATACCTATTTCAATACCCGTAGTGATTTCTGTGATTGCCGCTCCCTCAGGCTCGGATAAAAAAGTCACGTCAACCCGATTTTGACAAGCAGTAAGAGCGAGCGGCAAAACTAGAATTATTGATCTGTAATTGTATCGGATGAGAGTCAACATTTGATGCTCCTTACCCTGAGCAGATCGAGAGTCTTGCAAGTAATGGAATCCCCATTCTATGAGCGAGAGAACGAATGTCAACTTAAGAAACGTACATGGCAGCGACCTAGTAGGTTTACAAGACCTTCAGGATCAGGTTTTGAAACTAGGGAACAAGGGATTAAGTCTTGACCCCTACTCAGTTTCATCTACACCCACATCGGACCATACCGCCAATTCATTGCCACTCGGTTCGGTGAAATGGAAGCGTCGACCGCCGGGAAAGGAGAAAATCCGACTGGTGATGGTGCCACCCGCAGCCTCTACCTTCGACTGCACTGCTTCAAGCGCATCCGTGTAAAGAATGACTAAGGCACCACTGCTTGTATAACTCGATACCAGCTCGGAGCGATAGAATCCACCGTCCACTCCCTGGTCAGAAAACGAGCTGTAGTCCGGCCCGTAGTCAGTGAATATCCAACCAAATACTTCGGAGAAGAATTGTTTAGTCGCTTCGATGTCTGATGCCCCGAATTCGACATAGCTAATTTTGTTGTTATCGCTCATATCAGGCCTATAGGGAGTGCGAAGTGGAGGAGTGTCCCCCTGTGGTCTAATTCTTATGTGCTGCGTTGCCTATTGCAACCTAAATCGTAAATCGAGGTCAGCTCTTGAAGACCCTCAGTTCCATTCGAGATTCAAGACCTGACCCCGATTCAAAAAAAACCCGGCGCTGTGGCCGGGCTTTTTATCAGACAAACCTGCAATACTCTAATCGGATCCCTGCTCAGTATACTTATACTGCATGGCTCCGAAGAACATCTCATCCCAACTCTCGTTACCCCAATCCACCGCTCGGTCCGGATTGGGATTGGCTGGATTCTGGGCAGAGTTATCGAAGGCACCTACCGCCGTGATCCTGGTTCCCCCTGGTACAAACTTCGGCTCTTCGTAGGTATAGCTGAGCTGCCAATTGTAGTTGTACTTGGCGATGTTGAGCAGCTCTTCACGAGACCCATCGGGGTAGTCCGCATAGAAGCGCATATACTTGCCGCGGAAATGCATATGCGGCAGGTAGCTGTAGATATTCGCATCCCTGGGGATAGTGATGGTGGATACCTGCTCAAAATTAGGATCGTGGGGTGGAATCGTGGTCCAGTTGTTCGGGAAGATGCAGGCACACTGTCCCGACATTCTTTCCTCGGGCACTTCGCCTTCCGGGTAGAACCACACGCCGAGCTGGCTTTTATCGACAGTCTCACGGCCATTTGGCGTGTAGTGCATGTTCAGTGTCAGCACCGAACCGGCTTTTAGCAGACCTCCGGTATTGGGTGGTAACATGCGTGGTGTTGCACCAGGAACATAGGCAGTGATGCCCGCCTTATCTGGGGCGTCTCCACCGAGGAAGCCGCCGCGGCGCTGGCCAATCTCTTCGGGAAAATCGAGTCGATTCACCGTGTGGTGCAACACAGTTCGCTCACCGGCGACTATCTGACTACCGCGCAACCAGCGATCTTCCGGCATGTCGAATTTCACTTCGACGTTGACAAACACACCGTTGCCAGTAGCGGGCACAGTCGTGGCTGGAATATCCAGCACCATATCGGGTTCACCAAAAGCCCACTTGGTTTCGGGCCAGGTCAATTCAGCCAGGGGATCGTTGCCATCATCTTTGGGCGCACCGGCTTCGACCCAGGCGATGATGTTGCGCACATCCTGATCATCCACCAGGCGATCGTTAACAAAGTCGCCAATATGACCGTCGATCTGCCCGGGAGGCATGCGGCGTGTCATCAGCACCTCGCGAATCATAGGCGACCAGCCTTGTACCATGGAGTGGCCGTCCATCGCGAAGGGTGCGACGCCACCTTCCCGGTGACAGCTGGCGCATTGCTCGGCCAGTACTGGCGCGATGTCCTTGGAGTAAGAAACAACGGGTTGTATTGCATAGGAAACAGCTTCACCGGATGCAGCGACCAGAGGCTCGCTGACCTCATCGCCGGCCAGAATCTCTTCGATGGCCTGCCCAGCACCAGCGACTGTGCCGCGGTAGGTGACTCTAAAGGAATTCGGATCATAGAGCAGCACCTCACCGGTCTGCGCTATGCCGAGGGATTCGGAGATCACCCGGGCGTCATCCATTAAAATCGGTATATCGGCACCGTATTCGGCAGCCTGGGCCTGTACCGCTTCACGGTTTAACTTGCCCAGCGGGTTAATCATCAGGAACTCGATGCCACGCTCGTCGTATTCCGACTTCAGTGCATCGAAGGCTGGCAAGGCCACGGCGGTGGCCGCGCTACCGTTTGCCTGTACCAGCAAGGCGATCGCTTCATGATCGTCATACCAGCTCATGCTATGGTGGTAGCCGTCCTGGTCAAGCAGCGAAAAATCGCCCACTCTTTCCTGCGCATTGCTCATGACAGGAATCAACAGCATAGTAATACAAAAAAAGATTATTCTTCTCACGGGAATCTCCTCAAGTCTCAGGGTTAAATCGGTGCCAGCCGAGGCGGGCGATCTCTTATCAGGCCACGTATTCCCTGACCTGACAGTCAATCGAAACTATCCAATTAGATAGCTCACCATAATTCTTATTATTAGCCGACAAGCCTACGAGTTAAGCGCTTTACAGTCAACACATAGAATCAACCCACCGCACAGAATACATTGCTTAACCCGTTGATTTTCTTACAAATATTAGCTATCGATCGGCTGCAACAAGGCATGCAGTTTTGGATACAGGGCGGCATTGGCCATGAGAATGTCCCGGTCGTGGAACTGGGGATCAGCACCCTCGGGGAGCGGGCTGAAATGTCCACATTCGGCGCCGGCTTCAAGGGCTATCAGCCGGGCAGCGGCGAAGTCCCACACACTGAGGCTCTCGTAATAGCCGTCCAGACGACCACAGGCGAGCCAGCAGATGTCCAGTGCGGCAGACCCGATGCGGCGGATATCGGCACAGTGGTGCAGTATCACATCGACTCGTTTGATCATGTCGGCAATGCCCGATTTCTCGTAGGGGAATCCGGTAGCGATAATCGCTCTGGATAAATCGGTTTCCTCCGCCACGCGAATGGCTTGCTGATTCAGAAATGCACCGCCCCCCTTCTCGGCGAAAAACAGCTCATCTGTGAAGGGGTTGAAGACTACGCCGATCTGCACCTGCCAGTTCTCCACATAGGCGATAGAGACTGCCGAGTGCTTGTGGCCATGGGCGTAATTCACCGTACCGTCGATGGGATCGACGATCCACAGGGGTTGCT
>DMJN01000293.1 GCA_003451715.1 Gammaproteobacteria bacterium
GATTTCCGGGTCAGCAGTGTCCACTGTGCCGCCAACCACTTGTTGGCCCTCAGCAAGCTTGGTTTTGACTGTGTTGAACATGCGTACATTCTGCGCTTGGGCCGGGAGTATCCAGGCGAGTGTGAGCAGGGAAGCTAAAACGAGTCTAAATAATTTCATTCTTCTGACCTCTAAATGAGTGTTGTTCTAATGATTGCTATTAACTGTCAAATGGCGTGGGATTTCAATCCTTCCGGGTGGAATTAACCCTCCGCAATCATGGCTGAGCGGGGCAATCCGGCAGCTTTCTCCGCAGCCTGGCGCTGGCGGCGTTGCTCACCCTTGCGCGCCAGCTCTTCCCGGTTGCTGTCGTCTACCCGGGAATAGTCATCGCGCCAGCTTTCGTCTCCCCACTGGAAGGGGGTGCGTTCGGTTGTGTTCGGCCCCGTGGCTGTGCGAAGCAGGGCCATACCCTGGCTGATGATGCTGAGCTGCATGGCGGTGTCATAGGGCTTGCCACAGGGATTGCCCAGGGGAAAGTCCGAATGCAGGTAGCGGGGCACGCCGCAATGTTCGACGATATCGATGGCAGAACCGATTACCAGAGTGGGTATGCCACTGGCTTCCAGGAAACGGGAGACCAGACTCACGGTCTGGTGACAAACCGGTCACAACGGCACCAGTATGGCGATATCCACCTCATCCTCGTGGCAGCGTTCGAGTAGTTCGGGCGCATCATTTTCCAGGGTATTACCTTGGCTATACTCGGTTGGCACCGTATAGAAGCGATGGGCAACACTGCCGATGCCCCCTTCGTCTACCAGCACGTTGAGTTGGGCCAGCGGCAGGAATGAGTTTACGTCATCGGTGTGTGTAACCGACTGATGCCAGGACAGTTCACTGGTGTACATGGATTCAGGAATAGGTGAAGAGAGCGAGGCATACACCCGGCGCTGCGTCCGGCCCGCCTTGGTATCCGGCATGGCGGTGACAATAACCCCCACATTGCAATCGCTCAGGGGCTTCGGCAAGGGGGTGAAGGGAGTTTGGCTGTGGTGCGCCCAAATGTAATCTCTCTCATAACCCTGGGCGCGATAGTAATCGCGGGTGCGTTCCATGTAGGGGACATCATAAATCTCAGTCACTGGGTACTCCGTGGACAACTCTTGTCTGACCGGTACAAAGCATAGCCGTTTCACTCGCCAAGCAAAAGATTCACCTCTGATGAATTTCTTCCGAGGATTCCTGGCAATTGATTTGCTGTTCGAAAGCCTGAACCTGGGGGCACTCGGAAGTTCGATCAAAATGAAATTCTTCAGCAGAAGTGGAATTTCAGTTGCTTCGAGTTGGCATGATGCAGAAAAGCCAGATGTTTACCCCAGAACTGTCCAAAGAATTCCAGTGCTACATCGATATCACTAGAAATACTCGAAACAGAGCTTCAACTGTCTGCAGTGTAGGGGGGCTCTTATACGGTGATCTGAAGCTGTCCAGGAGCAAATTAATTCGAACAGCCGATCCCTAAGCTGCAAAAAACCTGGTGTATTTCACCAGGATTTTAACGGTCAATACCCAAAAACTTGCTGGTAGATTCTTTTTGTTGCAAAATTTTGTCTATTAAGCAGATTTCTCTTTAACTTCCCCACAATATTGGCGATATATCTTACTGGATATGTCCAGTCAACGAACACAAGCACCAGCAATCCTTCGTAGCGGACGATGAGCCGGATTTCGCCGATATCATAGCGGAAGTGGCCAGGGAGATCGGTTTTCACACCCATTGTGTGTACGAGGGCGATAAAGTCGTAGACGAAGTAACGACTATTGATCCGGCAGCAATTGTGCTGGACCTGAGAATGCCCGGTGCCGATGGTGTGGAGATAATTCGTGAATTAGGCAAGCTTCGATGCTCTGCCAAGATCGTGCTCATGAGTGGCATGGATCAGCGAACCCTGCACTCCGTAGAATCTCTCGGCCGTGAGAAACGCCTCGATATTGTAGGCACCCTCACCAAACCGATGCGACCGCAGGAAATCACCGCCATATTATCCCCCATATTCGATGCGGCGCCGCCACCGCTGATCCTGGAGGAATCCCCTGCCGAAGAATTACTTCCGGAGTTGGGTTTTCAAACTCTCTATACTCTGATTAAGCCTCTGAACAACGATGGGGATGCGCGGCAGCCCAATAGAGTACGCCTGAGTGCACAATGGCAATTGGACAATGGTGAAGTACTGACCAAGGCGAGCCTGAACAGGTGGGCTGAGAAGCAAGGTATTCAAAATGGACTGTTGCGGCTAATGCTCAGAGATGCGCTGCAGCAATGTGAGGCTCTGGGACAAAAAGACATTTCCATGGAGCTGATTGTCAGTTTGGATGCTCAACAGCTCCAGGATCTCAGCATCGTGGATTTTATCGATACCACGGTCCGCCAGTCTAAAGTCGACAATAGCAGCGTGCTGATCGAAATCGCTGAGGATGCTGCATCCCAGTCGCAGGGGAATGCTATCGATGTATTGTCAAGATTACGCATAAAGGGATATAAGATTGCCGTGATGACTGAATCCAGCGAGGAATCTCTGCTGGCTATAATGGATAAATTTCCCTTGGATGAAATTTGCGTCGACCTGTACTCACTAGCGCAATAGGAGAATATTAAGGGAAATATGGAGCTGGAATTCAAATACAGTTCTTTAACCTCAGTCCTGCATAACAAGGGCATCGTGGCCTGTGCTCAGAATATTACTCAGCAGAAGCTTCTGGAGTTTGCCGAGAGTTGTGGATTCAATTGGGCTGAAGGCCCTGAAATCGGAGAAGCAATTGTCGCTGCAGAATTGGAAGCGCAATTGTCCTGATTGTATTCGCTGGAGGCTCAATACTCAGATGGAAAATGAAAATAAAAACCAGCCCAATGAAGAATTGACGGACGCTGACAATTCATTGAAATCCAAAAATTCTTCTCATGCAAATGTTCAACATGAAGGCAAAGGACTTCGATTCTTCGCGTTGGCATCGGCTGTTATAACACTGCTACTGACAGCAGGATTGCTTATTTAATTTTTTGGTGATCAGCCAGCACAGGATTTGTCTGGTGCACTCGTAGCTTCCTTGATTGTTTTCACCATTATCACATCCGTCATATTGGTGTTGAAGGTATTGCCTGGATCAAAGTCTCTCCGGGCCACCCCTGATGAATCTTTCGCCAATGAAACAATGATGGATAATTTTTTTGAATACAACCCGGAAATCATGTTCATTAAGAATCTTGATGGCAGTTTTCATTCGGCAAACAAAATGTGTCGCCAGCTCACCGATATGCCAGTGGAGGATTTTCGTGGTCGCGACAGATTTGATGTTTTTCCCGATCAGGCTACCTCTAGTTTGCAGGAACAGGACATGCAGGTATTGCTGAACAATGAAGCCATGGAATTTCATAATGAATGGAAAAGCAATGGCGGCATTCGTCATTTCAAGACCATGAGATTCCCCATGCAGGATAGACAGGGTGAGGTGCTGGCCATTGGCGGAATCGCTAACGATGTTACTGACCAGGTAAACAGCCGTCATGCCTTACTGGACCAGGAACAATTGTTAAAAACGTTTATTGAGTCAGCACCAGATGCAGTTTTAATTTGTGATATCGACGGTCAGATTATCCTGACGAACCGGCAGACTGCGTCTGTATTTAATTACGGTCGTGAAGAAATGCTCAAGTATTCCATATTCGAGCTGATTCCGGAGATCGAGCCGAAAACAATCGCCGAGCTATTCGAAGACGCGAAGAAGATGGGTGGAGAAGTATTCAGAGTAGCCATGGAGATAAATGGGATTGGCAATGAAAACCATGTATTTCCCATTGAATACTCATTAGCACCCATAACCACCAAGGAAGGATCCCTGATAGTCTGCCTGCTGCGGGATGTCAGCGAACGCGCCATGATGGAAACTCAGATTCGTCAGAGCCAGAAAATGGATGCGATTGGGAGATTGACCGGTGGCATGGCTCACGACTTTAATAATCTGTTGGGAATCATTATTGGGAATATTGACCTGACGCTTAACAAAATAGGTGCTGAAGAGGAGCGTGTTAAGAAACGACTGACTACGGCATTACGCGCGGCTGAACGTGGAGCCGATCTGACCAAGCGAATGCTTGCGGTGGCGCGCCGTCAACCCTTGCAACCCAAATCCATCGACATAAACGGCATTGTAGAGGAAATGGCAGAAATTCTGCCTGCTACTCTGGGTCCGGATATCGAAATGAGTTTTGATTTGGTGGATGACTTGCCGGTTATTCTGGTGGACGCTTCCAGCCTCGAAGGTGTGCTGCTGAATCTCGCAATCAATGCACGTGATGCGATGCCCGACGGTGGTAGATTTTCGATGGGAACAAGTATCAAGAGCCGTGAAGATATAGAGAATTTGATACCAAATGCAAGAATTAAGAATGGCACATTCGTGTGTGTGACACCGGCGCTGGAATGAGTAAGGAGACTCTGGGCCGCGCATTTGAACCGTTCTACACCACCAAGGACAAGGCCAAGGGTACAGGGCTTGGTCTGGCGATGAGCTATGGATTCGTTAAGCAATCCCGTGGTTTTATCGCGCTGGACAGTGAATTGGGTAAGGGTACTTCTGTCGATATATACCTTCCGGTTGATGAAGAAGTAACAGCTGACGCTCCCGTGGAAAGGAAAGCAGTTGGTGTAACCTCTCTAGCCGATGATTCGACGTGTGTGCTGGTTGTCGATGATGAACCAGATTTGTTGGAAGTGGCAGTTTCCTACCTCGAGGATCTGGGCTGTGAGGTTTTGTCTGCCTCCGGGGGTAATGAAGGGCTAGCCGTTCTGGCAAGGAATCCTGAAGTTGACATTTTACTGACCGATATCGTCATGCCTGGCGGTATGAATGGTGTTGTCTTTGCCAATGAGGCCAGAAACAAGTTTCCTGAGATTAAAGTTATCTACACCTCAGGATCTCCATCTGGTGTTATCGAAGAAACTGCAAATACCAGTCTGGACGCCCCCCTTATAAATAAACCCTATAACCGGGAAGTACTCGGCAGCATGGTGAATCAGGTGCTTGAACCTTCGAAATCGCCTAATAATTAAACAGTTCGGGAGTAAAAATCCCCCGAAATTTGTGATACACATCGCAAACATTTGACTAAATATGCGCTTGAATGGCATCAATTAATCGACCCGATTGGATTTAGTCAGAGGATTGCAGGAATTTTCGCAATATTGACAGGTTGCCCTAAAAATGCCCGAGTTTGGAAAGAATAGTCGTCAAATTACTGATCGACAAGAAATCACCGATCTGTTGCTGGTTGCGCAGCTGTATCGCTGGATTCTTTCTTATGCTCCCGTGGATTCAGAGAATGTCGTCTCTCATACCACCGAACTGGTAGGCATGGACGGCGAAGCAAATTCCCTGACAGTAAGTAGTGAAGTCAAATACTCAGGTATCGAACCGGGTGAGTCGATTGTTTTCAGGGCTCAGAGCGGCGGTATCAACATAAGGTTTGAGTCCAGCATAATTCAGGTCGGTGGCAATGTGCTGACAATGCGCCTGTTCTCTGACTGCCGTATCAAGTTTCCAGAATCTGTAACAGTTAATCAGCTGCGTGGTGCGGTAAGGGTTAACTTCATGAATCTTGCGAGTATCCCGGTTACGTACTTCACCGAAGAGGGTTCTTAGCTGGGAGGCTTGGTGGAAGACCTGTCGACCACTGGCGCCAAGATTAGCTTCAAAGGAAATCTGAAGTATCAATTCAAGGAATCACGAATCATCTCCGACTGCCAAATGATGCTGCCAGATGAATCCAATATCGATGCACGTATTAAGGTGCTCGGCTTCGTTTATAACCAGGCTAAGGACATTAGCCATATCCGTTGCCAATTTCTTGAGATGAGCGATGACAGTGCGTTGGCGATTAAAGATCTGATCGATCAGGCATTGAAGAATGTCGCCACAGAATCTTCGGTTGCGTAAGCGCTGATTCCTAATTAGGTCGGGCCATCATACTCGGCATGCATTGGCCCGATTCAGCACCCACCCGGCTTATCCAGTTGTACTCCCGCCAGTGATCTTCACGCTTACAACGATAGAATAGGTAGCAGAATTTCCCGCTGCCTGCCTATTGGGTCACTGAGTACCTGGGGGGTGTCGTTCCACACCATCGTCGCCCGGGTCTCACCATTGTAAGGCTGCCACTGAGGCAACTTGCCCATATTAGGATCGCCGCTGCGGGCAAACTCGATGATCGTGTCGCTGACCTTATCTGCCAATTCGATGGCTGTATCGCTGCCGGCTGTGAGTGGATGATCCCTCACGTTATCGAAGATAAACGGAATATCCAGCGTGTGAGGACTCAAGGCACCGCGACCCGTCTCGGCTGTCTCCCATGTCAGGTAATACAGGTAGGTGGGTCCAGCTCCTAAGGCTGCTCTCCGCTCGGCGATGGTGATGGACTGCATCACATAACGGGAGTCGCTGAACACCAAGAAGTAGATCTCCGAGGGAGTAGCCTCAGGATTCGCCTGGCGATAGACATCGATCACAGCTTGCAGATTCTCTTCCCCCACAATTTCACTCACACGTTCGCGCATACCTGCCTCATCGAGACTGAATGCGGCATCGTCTGCAAAGTAGGTCATTTCGGTGCGGTTTGCCCCAACGATAACCGGCACATCCGGATTGACTGGTGAGGCAGATGGCCAGAATGGGTGGTAAGGCAATTCCACCCCATCCATGGTTGGTGCAAAAGTGCCTCCGCCAGCATCCGCCGTGTTGGCAGAAACTGTATGGTAAGCGGCCATTATTCGATTCAAGGGGAGCTGCTGGATCTGTGGCAGATTAGCTGGGGTAATCTCGAGTTCGTCCAGCACCCGCTGAGCCAGCTCCGTAGCCTGGACACGATCGGGAAGCCGCAAGGTGGCACCACTCTCGATCACGGCTCTGTGGAACAATCCTCTGGCCGACGGCATGCCCAGTAGGGTAGCGACTTTTCGACCGCCACCGGATTCTCCAAAGATCATTACCCGCTCGGGATCACCGCCGAATTCTTCGATGTTGTTCTGTACCCATTTGAGGGCATGCACAATATCCTGCATTCCGACAGTACCGGAGCTTTCGAATTCGCTGTGGCCCATGTCACCGAAATGGGTAAAGCCCATCATATTGAGCCGGTGATTGATTGTTACCACCACCACATCACCACGCATGGCGAGGTTAGTGCCATCGTAGCGGGGTGAGGAGCCGGAGAGGGTGCGGAAGCCACCACCATGGCACCAGAACATCACCGGGCGTTTTTCCCCATCGTCGATGCCCCGGGTCCAGACATTCAACACCAGGCAGTCTTCGCTCTCCAGGCCATCCTGTTGACTGCCGCTGGCTGGATCGCTCTGGGGGGCGGCGGGCCCGTACTCGAAGGCTTCCCGATACTCTCGCCAGGGAGCCGGGTCTTGGGGCGGCATGAAACGGTTCTCACCCGCTGTACTGGCGCCATAGGGAACGCCCTTGAAGATATTTACTTCCCCGGCCTTGATACCGCGGATTCGGCCGAATTGGGTGTCGGCCTCAACCGTGGATTGCTGGGCCAGGGCGATACTGGAGGGGACCAACAAACTGCCCATGGAAGCAAGTTGAAGAAATTCACGGCGTTTCATATTCATCGTTTTAATACTCTTGATTACTCTATTTATTGCTACGGTTGTAACCCCCCTGAGATGGTGAAGTCAACTGTCCTCATGTTAGTCTTGCCCGACACCAGAGGGGATCCAGCCACATGAAGATGACTATGAGTAAATTAATATCCACATTAGTAACGTCAGTCTGCCTGATTTTTTCCAGCACTCTCTCAGCTCAACAGGGGAATAGCACTATGACCAGTCCATCAACCGTAGAGGGCGTCAGCTTTCGGTTTATCGAGGCCAATGGCCTCAATATGCGCATCGCCGAAGCGGGAGATTCGGGGCCCCTGGTTCTGCTGGCCCATGGCTGGCCGGAATCCTGGTACTCCTGGCGTCATCAATTAACTTTTCTGGCGGATGCCGGATATCGTGTGGTTGCGCCGGACATGCGAGGCTATGGGGAAACTGACAAGCCGGCGGATGTAGATGACTATAACATCGTGCACCTGGCGGATGACATGGTTGGAATTCTGGATGCACTCGGTGAAGAGACGGCCATCATGGTGGGTCACGACTGGGGATCCATGGTTGCGTGGAATTCCGTGCTATTGCACCCGGATCGTTTCACAGCCCTCATTGCAATGAGCGTCCCCTATGGTGGACGTGCGCCCCAGTCGCCTCTGGAGAGCATGAAAGCTGCCATGGGTGATAACTTCTACTACATTCTCTACCACAATGAGCCCGGTGGTGTGGCCGAAGCGGAATACGACTCCGATCCGCGGGGCCTGATCAGTCGTCTGTATCTATCTCCCCTCTCACCGCGAGAAGCAGCCGTTATTACCGATCCCAAGCGCGCAGCCGGTGGCTGGATAGATCGGCTGGGTGCACCCAAGGGGCTTCCGGACTGGTTGACCCAGGAAGACCTGGATTATGTGGTAGGGCAGTTCGAGATGGCTGGTTTCAGGGGGGGTGTGAATTACTACCGTAACTTCCACCGCAACTGGGAAATTACTGAAAACCTGGAAGGCGTTGGGGTGACTGTGCCTACCTTGTTTATCGCCGGAGAACGTGACGTAGTGATAACAGGCCGTTCCCAGGAAGCCTTGCACGACTCCATGAGTCGGGTAGTCGATGATTTGCGGGGAGTCGTCCTGATCTCTGAGGTCGGTCACTGGGTACAGCAGGAAGCACCCCAGGAAACTAATGCGGCCATGCTGGAGTTTTTACAAAATCTGTAAACGGGATTCTTCCCCGTATTAAGGGGGAAGCTTATTTACACTGGTGCCTTTGGTTTATTGGGTCTACCGATATTCCGCTTCAACTGTTGGTCGGTCATATTCTGTACCGGTCAGCTCACGGAATTCTTCGGCTCGCGCGCCGCTTAATATACCGGTCATACCATAGTTGAATTCATGGCAGGCGTACTCAAAGGTTGGCCCGGCATGATTCTTCCAGTGAAAACCAGCGGTCCAGGGCCGCTCAAAGCTGCGTGGATCGTCGATGGTGTACTCGTAATAGAGTCGATTGTCAGGTTTTAGTGTTAAGCGCTCGATTACTTTCATATCAGGGCTGGAACCCTGGTAACTATAGGAAGGGTGGATACCAGTGGTTTCGATAACCAGGGTGTCGCCATCCCAGTAACCAGTGCCACTGCCATAGTACTGCTTGATATTGGTAGGTAACGGCGCCCTGTTGTCCAGAGGGATAATTCTAGAGTCATGCATTCTCTCGGCGGTTATCACCGCAAAGTCTTCGGTAAGCACCAGCTGCAGCATCGCATTTTCGATCAGTGTCTGGATCGGTGGCACCGATTGTGGAGCCCAGATACAGCGCTCCATCATGGTGCGATCTTCAGGTCCTCTGGGGTAGCCTCGATAACGCGGTTGATTACGCCGTTCTTCGCGGCGACTCTCCAACATGGCTGGGATGCGACCATCGGGCGGGTCGGTTATCAATGAGGTTCGATGATCATCGGTCTCCCATTCGGCGAAGGCTTCTTCGTGCCACAGGTCTACACCGACGTAGTTAACATTGGGATTACCGCGACCGCGCCGATCGGCCTCGCGATTATAGGCATTGTCTTCCCAGTCCTTGGCCTGATCTTCGGTCATAACTGTGGAGCCTTCAAACTGGGCTGGGCGCTGCAGAGGAGTCAGGTGATGGTAGTCCCAGTAGCCGTTTAGGTCGGGTTTTCCCCAGGGAGTTCGTTTGATGTCATCCTGGGCACTGGCTGCGTTGCAGAAGACAATCAGTGAAGCGAGCAATATCCAAGGCCTAACGACAAATAGGGCAGTTTTCTTGATCATCGCTCCCCACGGTGTCCGCTTGATGTCATCCTGAGCGAAAACTGTGCAAGACAATAGGAGTAAGGCAAACGGGAAAACGTTCTTTCGCATTTTTATAAGTCCCTTGGGTCAATTCTACAGAGTATACGAGAATAGAGATTCCAAATACTAGGCCCAATCATAGTAATCGGACGATTGCAGGGTATAATGACCAGAACCATAAAGCTGTACCCGCAACCAGGCAACAATAGAAAAACTAAAAGAACAACCCACACAAAGAATTACGAGAATACTAAAGGGATCCATCGTGTTGAATTCCGCATTTCGATATCTCCTGGCCGTTGCTTTGTCCCTGGCAAGCCTTTCATTTGCAACTGTTTTTGCCCAATCCACTGAGTACCGTGCTGCCCGTGATCCCTGGGGAAATCCAGACCTGAATGGTATCTGGCAGGCCATGGGCACCGCCTACTGGGATCTTGAGACCCATGAATCCCGGGCAGGTCCCTTGTGGCAACTGGGTGCCATTGGCGCGATTCCCGGTGGCATAGGCGTTGTTGAGGGTGATGAGATTCCCTACAAGCCTGAAGCATTACAGAAAAAACAAGAGAATATGGCCAACTGGTTGGAACTGGACCCGGTGGTGCGTTGCTATATGCCGGGTATTCCGCGCGCTAACTATATGCCCTATCCATTTCAGATATTTCAGACTGATGCCAATATTTATTTTGCTTATCAATTTGCCAGTTCGACTCGAAATGTATTCATGAATCGTCCCGACTACGAGGCGCCAATTCTCACAGTTATGGGTCATAACCTTGGTCATTGGGAAGGTGAAACATTGGTAATAAATATTAGCGACCAATACGGCTGGACCTGGCTGGATCACTCTGGTAACCATCATAGCGAAGCCATGAAAGTTACCGAACGCTTTACGCCAACAGGGCCGAATTCTCTCTGGTATGAAGCCACCATCGATGACCCGGAAGTGTATACCCGGCCCTGGACAATAAGCATGCCCTTGTATAGAAGACTCGAAAGAAACATGCGTCTGGTGGAATTCAAGTGCCAGGAATATACCGAGGAGATTCTCTACGGTTACCTGCGCCAGGATGAGGAGACTGCTGCCGCACTGGAAGAATTACGGCAGCAGCGAGAACAGCAGCAGTAGCAATCAGCTCGATTTCGGGTAGAGCTTGCGTTCGATCACAAACCCAAAGATTCCCATCGCCAACAGGAAAGCACCAGCGACGCAAATCCACGGCGCCTCGGCGCGAGTTTCAACAGGTGTCTTGTAAAGCTCAAAAGTACGGGTACCGCCATGGTTTAATCCAACCGCATCCAGATTAATCAAATCCTGAGATTCGGTCACAGCTTCCACAAAGGCGTTGCCGAGATAGTCGTAGCTGTGCCGATATTCTGAAGTCTGCAAGCTGGCATAGGGTTGCCTGAGTACGTCATAGGCTGCATTGATAGAGACGACGTTGGCCCCATCTCGAATCAGCTGGGCACGATCCGGGGCGAATTTCTGGTCGAAATAGGATTGCAATGATGCAAATGTTTCACCATTTTCCCCATTGGGTACAATTTCTTCAGACCCATAGTCGTAGCTGACAAGGGGAAATTCCAGCAAGACAAAACCCATGGTAAGTGCGGTCAGGCCAAGCACACAGAGCAGGGAAGAGCCGAGCACCCAACTGCTGCGCTTGCGCTGGGTCAATTCCTTCTGAGCCTGCAGGTGTCCGTTGACCAGGGGGATCGATCTCAGATGATTCCAAATCTCTGTCTCATCCATGCCCTCCAGTAATGTTTCCACATCAATATCAAATGCCTCGAGGATGCGGTTAAGCATGTCCGGTGAAGGTGCGGATTTGTCGTTTTCCAGCTTGGACAGGTAGGATTGCTCGATACCAATGGCATCCGCCAGTTCTGGTTGACTCCAGTTTCTGAGCTGACGCAGTTGCTTGATCTTCTCTCCAAAGTTCATTGTCGTTCTTCTGTGAGCGAGGATTTACGGGCTTCTTCGGAGTATTCTTGGATAGTCTTTCAGGAATAGGAAGATGAATATTCAACCATAAACGGGAATTTAAGAGAATTAACACCGAATTTGCAATCGATATTCGAAAGATTTTGGCCTTCATCTATTCCCTTGGATAGCCGGTAATAGACCTGGTGGGCAATGCCTGTGGTGATAATCCGGAAAAGTCTATGATGACAAGATGGACTATCGTGGGCTCACCGAAGACGAATCCAAATGCAGCTGCAAGATGCTGGATACCGCAAAAGAAGAAACAGTCAGCACAAAACCTTGGTGAGCATCAGTCAACCGCAATCGGTAGGAGTAATTCACTTCCCACTGCACGCTGTACGTCGAACGCCTTAAGCGTCATGGCGACAAAGTTGTAGTAGCCAATCAGGCCAGTGATGTCCATCACTCCCTCGGCACCAAACAATGTCATGGCTCTGGCAAAGGTTTCGGAACTGACTTTCTCTTCACTGACGACTTCTCTGGTGAATTGGATAAGCGTTGCCTCGGTCTCGCCAAAACCCTCAATGCCGCTTATCCCTTCCAGTGACTTGCGGTACTTGACGATATCGATGATCTCTTCTTCCAGTCCGGCGGCCCTGGCCAGTGGTTCATGAGCTGAATATTCATACTGGTTACTAATTTCCCTGGCGGTGGAAATAATGATCAATTCCGTGAGCCGTTGATCTTTCTCGTTGCCATAGCGCACGCGCTGTCGTAAATCAAACACGGCCTCCGCCAGCACAGGACTGTTCATCCACATCCCCACCGGTCCCCGCAGGCCAGTCTCGTAGCCGGTGCCCGGCCGCACGTAGGTATCAAACGCTGCTCTACCGACGGCGTCCAGATCCTCTCGCTGGATCTGAGGAATGCGCGCCAGAGAATCCATGTACACATCACCGGGAATGTCTGCGTCGGTCATGGTGCCCAGCATGACAAAATCCGATTCGGCTGCATCTGTTGTGATTGATACATCGGTGTTGAGGGCAATGACTGCGAATAGTAAGAGGATGAGCAGGACTCGTGGATTCATACTGGTATCTCCATGAATAAAATCTAACGGCAATCTGTTGGTTTTTTACTTGCAGTGACCGGCAAGATACACTGCTTTAAACATCACACACAGGGCTTAGCATCATGCAAACAGCAATCAGACTAACACTGAGTCTAACACTGGCACTGAGTTCGCTGGTAGTTGTAGCTGCCGAACTCTATTTTCCTGAGGACAGTGGTGATTGGGAGACTGTTTCGCCTGAGAGTGTTGGTTGGAACGGCGAGTTGATCGATGCTGCGCTGGATCTCGCTGGCGAACGGAATTCATCTGGAGTACTGATACTCCATCGGGGCCGCATCCTGGCAGAACAATATTGGGATCTCCCCCAGTCCAATGCGCCTTATCAAAGATCCCTGCAAGGATTCGATGCTGATGGCAGGGCGATAGAAGACGTTGCCTCAGCGCAGAAAAGTGTAGTCGCGGTGTTAACGGGGATCGCTCAACAAATGGGTTACCTGAAGATTGATGATCCGGTCAGTAATTACCTTGGAAAAGGGTGGTCCAAAGCCACCGAACAACAGGAAGTGGCGATTACTGTGAGACATCTGATCAGCATGGACAGTGGACTTGCCACCGACTTCACCTTCGAAGCAGAACCCGACAGCAAATGGCTTTACAACACGCCGGTTTATCATCTGAC
>DMJN01000093.1 GCA_003451715.1 Gammaproteobacteria bacterium
GTGCTATATCTGTTCCATAGGTGCTGACGGGGTACAATCAGTGAATTAGTATCAATATTGGCGCGTCTAACAAAATCCACAAGATCCATGGTGATACTGTTTACTCGCTGCTTGACATCTTGTCTTAATGTTTGTTGTATTTTCTGTTCTAGAGTTCTATCAGTTTCAGCCCCCAATTTTTCGTAGAAAAAAGCAACAACTCCTTCATCAACCTCATTTCGACCAGCTTCAATTTGGGCAGCTAATTCTTCTACAGTGATTCCATCATAGAGCCCTTTTAATCCGTTAGCGCAGACATTCGCAATTACAGCATTACCATCTTCTACCTGTTTACGCTGTGTTTCTTGAGCAATCCTAATAATCAACATTGTTTCTCTTTGGTCAGCTTCAAAGATTTCCTGAATAATTGGAAGTGGATTGTAGTTTTCTGACCATTCTAATTCTTGAATGTTGTTACTCGCTAAGTTTGCTTCTCTTACATCTCCAACTAGTGCAAGTACTGTGTTGACTATCATGATCTCTGTTACATCTTCTGGGTTTTCCCGGCCCCTGGCTTCTCTAGGCGGCTGTGCCGAGAGGCTCACAGAAAAAAACAGAAGCAGTGTTGGAAATACAAATTTCTTCATTTGTTAACCTTCATCAAAAGTTAGTTGAAAAACTTTCTCTTCTTCTGCGCTAGTTCTGCCAGAGTTTCATCACCTGTGGTTATATCACTAGTTTGACGATAACGAATTTCATGGGGTTATACCAAGATTTTCGTGGGAATTCAATCAGGCCCGATTGACGGTTAATTGACATTAGTGTGACAAGTGTATTCTCAATGAGACTAAAGGGGACACTAATAAAATAGTCAGATAACTTGGTGAGAGCTCTAAAAAGATTGAAAACAGACGGCGGTTATTCATCTCTGATTTACTATTTTATTAGTGTCCCCTATAGCTGTTGCACTTGCCCACCCCAACCCCCTATTGCAATTCCCCCCCAAATCCTCTGAAATAGCTGACCGGAGGAGTTATCCCATGACCTTAACAAGAGCAAGAATACTACCCACCCTATTTGCAATACTCGGTTCACTACTCATACTTTCCCCAAGCTTCGCCAATGACGGCACGATCGCCTTCGTTGGCGCTACCATTATCGATGGCACCGATGCCGAGCCACTGGCTGACGGCGTGCTGGTTATAACCGATGGCCGCATCCGCACGGTAGGTCCTCGCGACGCCGTGACGATCCCGGCCGGGGCAGATGTGGTGGATGTGTCTGGTAAATACATCATGCCCGGGCTGATAAATGCCCACGGTCATGTAGGCGCGACTGTTGGGCTAAATGGCAATGGTGGCTATAACACCGGCAACCTACTGCGGCAGCTTGGTCTCTATGCCAGATATGGTATTACCGCGGTCAACAGTCTGGGGGGTGACCAGGAACAAGGCTTTGATTTAAGAAACGAGCAGTATGATACCGATCTGAATCGCGCTCGCATCTACGTGGCTGGCAGTGTGGTAGTGGGTAACAGTGAGCAGGCCATCCGCGATGAAGTGAATCGCAATGCCGACCGGGGTGCGAACTTCATCAAGGTGCGTATCGATGACAATCTGGGTGCGACTCAAAAAATGCCCCGGCCACTATTCGATGCGCTGGTTGATCAGGCACATATTCGCCGGCTGCCGGTGGCGGTACACCTGTTTTATCTCGATGATGCCAAGTACATGCTGAACGCCGATGCGGATCTGATTGCGCACAGCATTCGTGATCTGCCGGTAGACAATGAACTGCTCGATCTGGTGAAAGCAAAGGACGTGTGTTACATCCCCACGCTGACCCGCGAAGTGTCTACCTTCGTGTATGAGAGCGTACCGGATTTCTTCTCCGACCCGTATTTTCTGAAGGAAGTTGAGCCGGCCATCCTCGAAGAGCTACAGACTCCCGAGCGCATGTCACGCATGGCAAATAGCCGTTCGGCTCAGGGTTACAAGGCAGCTTTGCAAGTCGCCATGGCCAATGTTGGCGCACTGGATGATGCCGGTGTGCGGATTGCCATGGGCACGGACACCGGACCACCAGCAAGGTTTCAGGGTTATTTCGAACACATGGAGATGCACATGATGGTGGATGCGGGAATGTCACCGTTGGATGCAATTCGTGCCTCTACCGGTGTTGCAGCAGACTGTATCGGCATGGGTGATATAGGTACCCTGGAGCCCGGTAAGTGGGGAGATTTCAGTATTTTGGGTGCTAATCCTGTAGCGGATATCTTGAACACCAAGACTATAGAAAGCGTGTATATCGCAGGTAACCGCGTTCCAGAATAGCAATAAATAAAGCCAGGGGCCTGGTGCCCCTGGTTCTCACTCTTTTTGCCATAGCCTTACATAAACAAATGAGATTTTGTTTATGACGATCGGATCATTCTTCAAACGCGTTTTACTCACAGTAGGCGGGCTGGTGTTCGCATTCTATTTATTATTTTTCATTCTGCTCAGTTTAAATAGCGGGCCGGGTACTGTAGATGAGAATGATTACGAGTATTCACTGGTTGATAACAGGTTAGCCAGCTTACAGATAGATAACAACAGAATAGATCTGTTAGACAGTTACACATTGTCCGGATCCTGGGCAGGTGATAACGAGGTCGGATTATCAGTACGGGTTACGGGATTGGATGAAGAACTCGTTGCGCGACAGGGTGGGGTGGTGAGGGGAGATGCATTGACTACGGAACTCGACAGCGCTGTGGAATTTGTAACCGACCTGTATGGTGGAGGGCAGTTAGACTGGTTTCCAAGTTATGAACAGATCCTCTCGGCAGACTATTATGTTTACCCTTACAGCCTGGATTTCATTGGTAAGTACCCGGACTCAGTGCGTCTGCTAATTATTCGGCCTATGGATGAAATGGTGTATTTTGTGTATGTGAAGATTTGAAGATGTTCAGACCAGCAGACCAAGCTGTCAGGCTAAGGAGCCTGGCACCAGTCAGGTAATACAAGATTATTTCTCGCAGTAAAACCGAATAAAGAAAACAGCGCGGCTTGCCCGTTAGTCTAATTAAATTCCATGAGCATCATGCGGTCACGGCAGGAAAATTCCGGCGGGGATTGCAATTCATCTTCCACCACCTCAGCAAATTCTTCATCCCACAACTGGCCGCCTAATTCCATCCATCTCTCGCCCTGTGGATAGCCGGTAATATCATTAACAGTTCCACGGAGTTGGATGTTCCATACAGTATTAAAACCACCCACATCCTCGAGTAACTTAAGCCGAAGGGCGAACTGCAGCTGGCTGGTAAAAACTGCCTCCAGGATTACTTTATCGGCATTGCTGAGTTCATCGGGAGTCAGGCAGGCGCGTGCCAGAGTTTCGGCAGCTTCTTCACCATATATGGCAGGTTGACGCATGGACAGCTCAGTCATCGCTTCCTAGGTCATCTCGGTTAAGGCTATCTGGCGCGTCAACCTCAGTTCATAGATAACCAGACCCAGACCGAGAATGACGGCAAGACTGGTGGCGATTTGCACCCAGACTTCTATTTGTAAGTATTTCATCGTTGGATTAGCAGAGTCTCGGCCGGCTTATACACAACCGACCCGAAACAAGATCGGATCGGTTGCGCTGAAGCTGAGCATGGCTACTAAGGGCAGGGATTCTCACCCGCCACCGGCGTGGCACCGGATGGCAGAAAGCGGCAGGGATCGGCTGCTTCCAGGGTTACACGTGCGCCGATACGGATCAGGCTGCCTGTGCTGGGAGCCTGAAAGAAGTTGTAGCCTTCGCGGCTGGTCATCCAACCGGAGGGCCCGCCTACATATTTACCTGCAGCTTCGGTCTCGTTCTTGATGCGGGTGATCAGTCGCTCATAATCGGGGTCGCCCTGGGGTTTGCCGGTGAAGCTGCCGATATCGCCACTGGCGGCAAATACCACGTCCACTCCATCGACTCCGGCTATCTCATCGGCCGCGGCGGTGCCTTCCGGGGTTTCTATCATGGCGATGATCATGACATTGTCATTCCAGGCCTGCCGATAATCGCGGCCCCACAGTCGACCATACTGCCCACCACCCTGGCTGCGGCGTCCCTCAGGTGGGTACTTGGCATACTTTACCGCGTCTTCCATTTTTGCGGCGGTGTCCACCATGGGCACGATGAGGCCCACCGCACCAATATCGGTGGCTTTCTGGATATCGCCTTCGGTGGCATCCGGCACGCGTATGAAGGGCATGGCGGGTGCGTCGCGACAGGCCCAAATCATGCGTGCCACGTCGGTGTAATTGAGATGGCTGTGCTGCATCTCGATCCAGATAAAGTCAAAACCGGCATTGGCCATGGCGCAGTAGATTTCCGGGTCAGCAGTGTCCAC
>DMJN01000298.1 GCA_003451715.1 Gammaproteobacteria bacterium
TCCTGCAGTCCAAAATAAGCCGTGCGGCCGGGCATGCCGACCACTCCCAGGTGTGCCGACAGGCTGCCATTGTTGAGATCTACCTTCATGAGTCTGGCATCATCGCCATCGACGACAATATAGGATTGCCAGCCATGGTGGGCGGCTATCCGATCACCCACCTGCCACTTATCGGAGTTCGACTGTATTACGATACCGGTGGACTCACCTGTCATGACATCGCCAATCTGCATCGGTTCTATGTAGGACTTGCTATCGTTCATTCGTCCGCGCATATAGGGATCCAGCGACAACCAGCAAACCTTGATCAGAATCTCATTCTCGCCCGGTTCCGCGACTTCGACCTCATCGATTGTGAAACATTCATCATCCGGTTCCCCGATGGGACGTTTGGCCAGCAGTACGCGTTTGTTTTTTGGCATTACTAATCTCTGTTTGTTGTGAGCTTGAGCGACGCAGTCTAACGTAAATTCTCAATTTCCCATAACTCGTACCAGGGACTCATCGAGAATCATCAGTGCCTCCCTTATTTCATCCATAGAGACTAGTAGGGATGGGATCAAACGAACTATTTTGTTGCGCGTTGGAGTAATCAGCAAGCCACTGTCCAGACAAATCTGAGTAAGCATGTCGACATAATTGTCTGAGGTGAATTGCAGCGCACACAACAGCCCCTTCCCCCGTACGCCGGCTAGTATTTCGGGATACTTTATCTGCAGGCCAGTAAGTCCACCGAGCAACTCTAAGCCCATCCGATGAGACCGCCGAGAAAGGTTTTGCTCCTTGAGCTCAGTAACAACCGACGCCGCCACCGCGCAACCCAGCGGATTGCCACAATAGGTACCTCCGTGGTCACCTTTCTGAATTCGACTATTGATCTGCTCGGTTACTGCGAAGGCGGCAAATGGAAATCCGCCGGCAATCCCCTTCCCCATAGTCAGGATGTCCGGCTCCACCGGTGGATCGCTGTGTTCGAGCGCAAAAAATGCGCCGGTGCGTCCGAACCCGGTCTGTATCTCATCGACAATCAGGAGTGCATTATGCTCACGACATATCTCAGCTACCTGTGCCAGATAGCCTGGCTCGGGAATTCTCACTCCGCCTTCCCCCTGTACTGGTTCGACGATGACCGCCGCGGTTGTACTGTCTACCGCGCGGCACATCGCTACACTATCGCCGAAGCCGACAAACTCATTTTCTGGCAGGCACGGCAGGTACTTCTCGGTGTTATCGCGCCCTGCCGATACTGACAAGGTATTGAATGTGCGCCCATGAAAAGAGCCGAGAGTCGACACAATCTTCACCTTCCCGGTGATTTTTCTGGCCAGTTTAATTGCGGCATCGTTAGCCTCTGCCCCGCTATTGGCAAAGAACAGCTTGACCAGCTGAGGCGGCAGTAATCCCTGCAGGGTGGATAACAATTTCGCGCGAGAGGGTGAGTAGGTGAAACCGGAATTCGGGTTTTGAATGATTTTCTGAGCCTGACTAAAAATCGCTGCCGTTATCACCGGATGGCAATGACCCAGACAGGTGACTCCCCACCCGGAAGTGAAGTCGAGAAATTTGTTACCAGCCTCATCCCATACATAAGATCCTGCACCGCTCTCTACGGCGATTGCCTGTCTGTTACAAAAACTAATCCCGAAACGGTCTTCCAGCTCTATGGTGTTCATTGTCTCGTGCCTCTCTATCCGATGCTTGTCGCTTAATGCTTTACGCGATACCAGTAGCTATACAATTCGGCAAACCCATATTTTCGATACAAGTTCACAGCGGCGTGGTTGTCCGACTCAACCTGTAAATAGGCATACGTGGCTCCTTGTGTGCATCCCCAGCGCAACAGACCTACCAAAAGATCAGCACCAAGACCTCGTCATCGTGCCAACTGGTGAGTCGCCAATCCAAAGATTCCCAACCCCCCGTTTGCGTAGACGGCCATTCCGGTTGCCAGAGGATTACCGTGGGTCGATGTATGCACCAGGTAGTGGCTGGGATCACTTATCTTTGCCAGCATGGCCTGATGGATAGGCAACATTTCGGCTTGCAGTTGTTTGACTTTGAGCCAGCTTCCCAGCCAATTCTGCAGATTCTGTTCTTGCGGGCTTGTTCTACCGGTTGTCAGTTGCTGTGAGGCACTCTCAGACAACGGCAGCGTCATTACACTGGTGGGTGCTTCCAGCCGATAGTCGGAAGCCGCCAGGTGATCATCCAGCAACTGTGTGTATTTTGGGTTCTTTAAGACACCATCGAGTATGCGCACCGTGGAAGGCAGCCTGCGCTTGGTAAAAAAGGACTCAGTTGTATCGATGAGTTCAACAGCACAGAGCCGGCAATCGAGGCGTGGCGTCATCGAATTGGAGCGACGGCTGACACCTGCAGCGTAACGGAGAACACCGATAGGCAACTCCTGTTCTTCCAGCGCAGGCCAGGAACATCGAGAAGCCAGTTCTATTTCTGCAATATTCATATTGGATTCCTCTCGGCAAAAAAAACCTCTAAGGTCGGAGACACTTAGAGGTTTTTTGATACTTTGACTTTCTAACTAGTTAAAACCACAGCTCTCCAGGTTGAGTGATATCGCACGCGCGGCACGGCGGGCTGCAGCATTGATCGCTGTGGCCTGAGCTGTTGTTGCGCTTATTGCTGTGGCTATCATGTTCTATGGTATTGCTAATTCAGCCCATACTGTAAAGAATCAGAGGCTGGTTATGGTTTCAGAGCGAGCAACTCTATTGGAATCGTTTTTCGCTGTCAACCAGTTTAGACGAACTAGAGATCGATACTAAAATCACCCAATTCACCGATATCCCGTAGATCGAGTGTGAACAGTGAATTGTCGAACCGTAACAGGTCCGGCTCCCTATCAGTTAGGGCTCCTTCAATCACTACTACGACCACGTAGACACTTAGTACGGATAACAGCAGCGTGTAACGATTCTTTAATATTAAGTTTTTCATTTTCAAATTCTCTGAATAGTGTTCTCTTAGTCAACAAATCGCCGCATGTAGACAGCCCCGCAGATGAATATTGAACCAATTCCGATACCGATCAGCATATCGTAGCTGAATAACCTGTCGAAGATGCCGCCGAATTCTATAATCAGGAAATTATCAATGTCAGAGCGTGTCTCGATCCAGTTGGATAGAAATTGCGAGCCGAATATAAATCCTTCGAGAAATAGAATCAGGGCAAGTGAGCCAATTGCCCATAGCAATGGAGTACGATTCGCAAAGGCCGAGAACAGCAGTAACCAGCCAATAAAGGGCAGCAACCAAAGCGCACTGGTCGCGGCAAACAGGTAGACTACGGGTAGACTGAACACTGCCGAGAGGAACATATAGCCAAGCCCTGCTACTTCTACATCATAAATGAGCCCTGACACGATCAGCCACAGGATTCCAATCAAATACAGGGCGAATACTACTGCCACATAAAAGAGCGGCGCTATCAGGACGATGGTAACCACTTTCGATAAAACCGTGTTGAGACTTGAAACCGGCATGGACTGCCAAAACAACACGCTCATTTCCCGTCGGTCCTGATAGAGTGTGTTGGTCAGGTAGAGAATTGCGCAAATATACAAAATTCCCAGAAAGGGCAGTGTGGGAAAAACGAATACACCTGACATTTCCATGGGTGATCCACCATTGAAAAAGCGGGCGAGATAGGTAACAAAAGCAATCTTGTTCTCTTCAGCGAGTGAGGTAATAATCAGAAAATCGATCACAAAGATTAACAGCCCTAGAATGACCGGAGCCCAGATGAACAGGTTGCGATGCTCCAGCACCTCACGTTTTAACAGCCCCTGAAACTGACTCCACGCAATCTTATCCATGTCGAGTCTCCTTCATCTTGGCTACAAAAAGATCGGCTACACTCGGAGTGAGACATTCACCCAGAGACTCTAACTCTGTTCTCGATACAGATTCATAGGTGTAGCATTTCTTACCGAGTAGTTCTCTTATATGAATCGGATTCAGACTATCGGCGCGTTCAATTTTTTGGGGATCTACGATTACTTCAGTATAGGTTTCAGCCAGATCGTTCATCATGGCATCGAGGACAATCTTACCCTTGTTAATGAACATCAGGTGTGAAAGCAGCGCCTCGACCTCTTCCACCTGGTGAGTACTGATAATGATCGTACAATTGCCGTCGTAATACTCGTTCAGCAAGCGGTCGTAAAATTCTTTCCGGTAAATAATATCCAGCCCCAGGGTCGGTTCATCCAGCACCAGCAAGCGGACATCGATTGCCATCACCAGGGCCAGATGCAATTGAGTAACCATGCCTTTGGAGAGCTCCTTGATGCGCTTGTTGGCGGGAATCTCCGTCGTGCTGAGCAATTTTTCTGCCCGAGCACGGTGAAACTTCGGGTGTACTGCCTCTACATAGTCAATGACCTGCGATACCTTGAGCCACTTAGGCAGAATTCCCACATCGGCAATAAAGCAAACATCTTCCATTAACTTATGCCGGGCTTCGCGGGGATCTCGTCCCGCAACATTCAACTCGCCCTCTACATCACACAAGCCAATCAGTGCCTTGAGCGTGGTTGTCTTGCCCGCGCCATTGGGACCGATGAGACCGCTTATCGCACCACTGGGAATGGTAAGATCGACTCCATCCAGCGCTTTGAAATTCCCGTAGTTCTTCACCAGCGCCCTGGCTTCAACGATATTTGTCATACTCGATTCCTATGATCTTTGCGCGATCATTTCTTTGCGCGGCCAAGCAGATCATCAAGTCCCAGCCCCAGTCTTTCAATTCGCTCTTCAATCTGCGGCCATTCTTCGTTAAGGAATTTGATTTTTTCCTGTCTTGCAAGTTTGTCTTTCGCTCCGGTAACCACATACATTCCAAGCCCCCGTTTTTTTTCAACAAGTTCTTCATCGACAAGCATCTGAAACGCTTTCGATACGGTAATGGGATTAATTCGTTGTTCACTGGAAATTTGCCGAACCGACGGCAGTGCATCGCCCTCAAGGAGCAGTCCGTCCATGATCAGTTCAACCAAGCGATCCCTGAGTTGCAGGTAGATCGGTTCTTTATTGTTCCAGTTAATTTCCACCGATTAAGGTCTCGTTACCCATATAGTGTTATACGTCACTATAACACTAGATCAGTATAACACAAGCCTTATTTTTGTAATCTTTTAACTTGTTGATATTACAGATATTTTTCTTTTTGACGCCCGAATGGGTGTGCAAATGCCTGGTTTTGTAGCCTGGCACCAGGCCTCCGAGTCGCCGGGGAACTAGTATTGATGGGACTGTGAGGCTGGGGAACTAATCCTGACGGGTATCCAGGACGGTCTTGTCTGCCAGTAACTTGGTGATTTCATCGTCCTGGAAACCGAATTCCCTGAGCAGCTCACCGCTGTGCTCACCGTATTTGGGCGGCAGGTGGCGAATGGAACCGGGGGTTCTGGAAAATTTTATGGGGGTGCCTGACATCTTGTACCAGTCCTGCTCGATACTCATGCCCCGATGGTGAGTATGGGGATGATCCACGACTTGCTGGGTGTTATGGATCGGGCCTACCGCCAATCCGGCTCTGGCAAGGGTATCGCAGAACTCATGACCATCGAGTTGACTCAGGCTGGATTCGATCTCAATCGTCAACTCATCGCGGTTGTTAACCCGGTCGATGTTATTTATAAAACGTGCATCCCCGGTCAGATCGGGTCGCTGCAGTGCCTCACAAAGCTTGGCCCAGGCCCGATTGTTCCCTGCGCCGATAAAGATATCGACGGTTTTAGTGCGAAACGTATCATAGGGGCTGATATTGGGGTGGGCATTGCCGGTTGGACCAGGGATCTTGCCTGAGAAATTGTAATTCGGAACATGGGGATGCATGAGGGACACGGCACAATCATAGAGTGTCATATCCAGGTATTGTCCGAGTGTCGATTGTTCCCGCTCGGCCAGTGCCATCAGAATGGCGATGGCCGCGTACAGACCGGTGCCCATGTCAACCGCGGCCAGACCCAGCCGGGTAGGACTGCTGCCAGTCTCGCCATTAACACTGAACCAGCCCGCCATCGCCTGAATAATGGCATCGTAGCCGGGGAACCCACCCCAGGGACCGCCACTTCCGAAGCCACTGATACGGCAGTGGATGAGCGTTGGAAATTTTTCTTTCAGTACGGCCTCATAACCGAGACCCCACTTCTCCATGGTGCCGGGCTTGTAGTTTTCAATAAGCACATCGGCCTTCTCCAACAGCCGTAATAGCACCGCCCTGCCAGCCTCTCCGGTGAGATCGAGACCCATAGACCGCTTATTACGATTCACTCCGATATAGTAGGCTGAATCGCCCTCATGAAAAGGCGGGCCCCAG
>DMJN01000131.1 GCA_003451715.1 Gammaproteobacteria bacterium
TGCTGCCGTTGATCGAAAGGTGAGATGAAGCCACCCACGTTGGCCGCCGCGTCATCGGGATCGAGGCCGGTGATAAACACGGCGGAGCAGAGGATCTTGGCATAGCCCGCCGTGTAGTGGTGCAGCGCTTCACCCGGCGGTGGCACGTAGGCGTTGTCCAGACGGAAATAGTCGGCGCGGGCGTTGATACTGTCTGTCGAGCCATCGCTGCCTGGAGGCCCGGAATCCGAGTCTGCTGCATAGCTATAGGCAGTGAGGACGGACAGTAAGGTACCAATCAGTGTGAATGCGGCGGTGGAGGATCTTCTTTTCATTGCTTATCTCCTGTTATGCTTAGTGGATTGTAGGGGAGATGACTACATTTTTGAACACTTCCACAAAAACTTCATTAGCGTGGTCAGTCCCCTTTCCTCCGACCCCCTTATTTGCATTCAGGTACTAAATATCTAGAAGCCTGGCCTATCCCCATTTATCTGCTAACCAATTACCGAATTTGAACGTCCAATATTGATGAGAGTAACGCACTTCGCCACAGAGTGTGAATGCTAACGGCATGCCGTTAACTAAGGGGAAGCAGACACGTGTTCAACAACTATCTAAGAATTGCTTTCAGACTCACCATCAGACACACAGGCTACTCGACCATCAATATTGCAGGTCTTGCCATGGGCATGGCCTGCTGTCTTCTCATAACATTGTGGGTACAAGATGAGCTCGGCTACGATCAGTTCCACGAAAATTCAAGCCGATTGTTCAGAGTCATTTCGAATATTGATGGTAACTGGACCGCCACTAGTCCCTGGGCAATAGCGCCTGTTCTAAAGAATGATTTTCCCGAAGTTTCCAGGGCAACTAGATATTCCGAAGGCGAAGCACTCATCAAAGCTGGTGAGCTGGAATTTTACGAGTCGGTGGCGCTGGTTGATCCCGATTTCTTCGATATGTTTTCGTTCCCGCTAATAAATGGCAATCCCGAAACTGCCTTTGCAGCACCAAATTTTGTGATCATATCGAGGAGGAGTACAGCCAGGTATTTCGGGGATGATGATCCCCTGGGGAAAGTACTCATCATGGATAATGAGCAATTGTTGACGGTGACCGGCGTGACAGAAAATGTACCGGGAGATTCGCATATGCAATTCGATTTGCTGGCACCGGTCACCCTGCTGGACGAAGAGAGATTGGCTAGCTGGGCGGTGGAAACTGGCGCCTATGTGTTGCTGCAACAAAATGTTGCCGTTGCCGAGTTCAGAGATAAAATTTCCGGTACAACGATGAAATACGACAGAAGAATTGAGAATGCAGATGTAATCAATGACATTCAAGCCATTGCCGGAATTCACCTGTATGCTTTGAACGGTTTGGGAAGGATTGTCTATGTGTATATCTTCACATCCATAGCTTTCTTTGTCTTAATCATCGCCTGTATCAATTTTATTAATCTGACTACTGCCAAATCCAGTAACCGCTCCAGAGAAGTAGGTATGAGAAAAGTTGTGGGAGCGACTAGAAAGAATCTAATTGAGCAGTTTTTCGGAGAATCCTTATTGTTGTCTGCAATTGCAATGCTGGCTGCAATGGCTCTGGTTTACTTGCTGCTTCCCGTGTTTAACAATCTTGCCGACAAACAGCTCTCAATTGATATCGTCGGCGATTCCGGGTTAATCATCGTGCTGGCAGGTATAACCCTGTTTACGGGCATTGTTTCAGGTAGCTACCCGGCCTTGTTTCTATCCTCTTTACAAACAACTAAAGTGCTCAAAGGATCATCGGCTGTTGGGTCTGGTAATCCCCTTTTTAGAAGGATTCTTGTCATTTTTCAATTCACCATGGTAATTATTCTCATCATCAGCTCTATGATGATTTACCGACAGCTCACTTATATGGAGAACAAAGATCTGGGTTTCGATCGTGAACTTGTGGCTGTGTTGCCGATGAATCCTGATTTACAAGCAGATTACCTGGCATTTAAAAATGAGCTCCTGGCAAGTGCGGGAATCGAAAACGTTACTTCTGCATCGAGCATTCCAACAGCAGTTGGAAATATTAACCCGGTTTACTGGGAGGGACGGGGGCCTGATCAATACGAAATTATGAATTTTGCTGCTGTCGATGCGGATTACATCGAGACCTTTGATATGGAAATCGTAGCAGGAAGAGGATTCTCTGAAGAATTCGGCTCTGAAACAGAGAATTACATCGTCAATGAAGAAGCTGTAAGATTAATGGGGCTTGAATCCCCAATAGGAAAGCTGTTTTCCATCTGGACTAACGAAGGACAAATTGTTGGTGTAGTGAAAAATTTTCACTCACAATCACTTCACAATGAGATTGCACCACTGGTATTAACCTTGTCGACAGACTGGAGTCATGATTACATCTTCGCAAAAATCAGACCGGAGAGCCCTCAACAAACCCTGCAGTACCTCGAATCAACATGGAACACATTTTCTCCGGACTACCCATTCGACTACCGGTTCGTCGAAGATGTGTTTCGCCAGCAATACAGTGATGACCGACAGATGGGTACTATCCCGGGATATTTCACTTTACTCTCAATTTTTATCTCCAGTCTGGGCCTGTTAGGTCTAACTTCATTTTTGGCAGAACAACGTACTAAGGAAATAGGAATCAGAAAGGTTTTAGGCGCTTCTGTGCCAGAAATTGTCGCACTGGTTTCGAAGGAATTCCTCTTGCTGTTAATGGTAGCAATTACCATTGCATGGCCCATTGCCTATTTCACTCTGCAGAGTATGCTCAGCACTTATGCTTACCGAACAGATGTTTCACTCTGGGTATTTGTTACCGGCGGCGCACTGGCCTGCATAATTGCTTTACTTACGGTGAGCTTTCAATCCCTCAAAGCAGCCCGGGCAAATCCGATAGTTTCGTTGAAGTATGAGTAAAACGGCGACAGACCACGTTTAAGCAGGCTCCGAGCATGGTGGCCCCGGCCACTCCGCTAGTAAATTGGGACATATCTATTTTCAGTGATAGTTTGGCGCTTTGCGGCAAACCCGATCCATCGAAAATAGCGCTATCCCTATTTACTCTGAAACCTTTGACTAATTTGAGATAGCCTTTATTCTTCTTATTCATAGTGCCAGCAGGCTAATGGAGATGTTATAGAAATGCACTCTCAACAATGGCAGGACCACTTTAATGCTCCCTATTCACGACGGCGCGTGCTGCAGCTGGGCACAAGGCTTTCCGCGGCCCTGGCTCTCGGAGCGGTACCAGGCTTACTACACGGGGCGGCTCGTCGCTTGACAAGTTTGCCGGCTGACCCCTTCACTCTCGGTGTCGCTTCTGGCGATCCCACGGCGGATTCGGTGGTGCTCTGGACTCGGCTGGCCAATGCGGTGCTGCGTGAGATGGGAGCGGACCAGGATGCTATCGAAATCGATTACGAGATTTCCGATTCAGAATCCTTTCGCAATGTGCTGCGCAGCGGTGTGATCGTAGCGCCTGCTGAATTAGGACATTCGGCCCACGCCGAAGTGCGGGGTCTGCAGGCGGACACGGTCTATTATTACCGTTGGCAACTGGGCAATGTCACCAGTCCTACGGGTAGAACCAAAACAGCGCCGGCAGCCGATGTGGAGATCCCGCAATTCCGATTTGCCTTCGCCTCCTGCCAGCAATATGAACACGGCTTCTACACAGCGTACCGACATATGGCCGAGGAAGATTTTGACCTGATCGTGCATCTGGGTGACTACATTTACGAGAGCAGCTGGGGTGAAAATCTTGTGCGCGCACACGAGGGTCCTGAAATAAGAAGCCTTGCCGACTATCGCGCTCGTTACAACTCCTACAAGTCCGATCTGGACCTGCAAGCTGCCCATGCCTCGGCTCCCTGGGCTGTCACCTGGGATGATCACGAAGTGGATAACAATTACGCAGCCGATATTGGTGAAGATGATCAAACGCCTGAACAACTCTTGATTCGCAGAGCTGCTGCCTATCAAGCCTTCTATGAATTCATGCCCATCCGTCTGCCGGTGGGCAGGCAGGGCCCGGCCATGCCTATCTACCGTCGCCTGCGTTTCGGCACGCTGGCGGAATTCAATGTGCTCGATACGCGTCAGTATCGTAGCGATCAGGCCTGTGGCGATGGTCGTAAGCCAAGCTGTGAGGAACACCTGGACACCAGCAGAACATTGTTAGGCAGCGCACAGAAAGAATGGCTCTTCAACGGCCTGGCAACAGCCGATGCCACATGGAATGTATTGGCACAGCAGATCATGGTGGCTAGCCTGCGCTCCATAAGCGAGACTGGCGAAGAACTCTGGCCCATGGACCTGTGGGATGGCTACCCGTTCGAGCGACAGGAATTACTGGATGTGCTGGATCAAGCAGGAACACCCAATCCCGTAGTGCTAACCGGTGATATTCACTCTAACTGGGCTGCTAATCTGCAGCTGGACTTCGATAACGAAAACTCGAAAATTGTAGGATCTGAATTCGTTGGCACCTCCATCAGTTCAGGCGGCGATGGCAGGGACATGACAAATTACGGAGCGGCGTTACTGGATAACAATCCTCATGTGAAATTTTACAATTCGCAACGCGGTTATGTGAGCGCAATACTGACACCTGAACTATGGCGTACTGATTATAAAGTTCTACCAGGAGTTACCCAGGCCGGCGCCGACATCAGTATACGCAAAACCTATGTAACTGAAGCCGGCAATCCGGGTATACAAGAAGCGTAAAATAATGGGGACGGAGGGAGTAA
>DMJN01000071.1 GCA_003451715.1 Gammaproteobacteria bacterium
GCCTGACATGCGCTCTTCTGGAATAACACCTTCGGGGTAAAAGTAGATGCCAATTTCAGTTTGGTCGGTAACTTCCCTGCCAGAAGTGGTGTAGTGCATCTGCAGGCTCAGGGTGGAACCGGCTTTCAGAAGGCCACCAACCCCTTCGGGGTTCAACGAGACGCTGTTACCAGGAGCATAGCCAGCGATCGAAGCCTGATCAGGGTCGCCACCGCCACCCAGCAGCGTGCCCACATCGATATCAGGATTCTCCGTAAAAATCTTTTCTATATCAGGAAACTCACCCGCTGCGACAGACGCAAACAGTTCGGCTCGAATTGGAGCGGCTCGCTCTTCAGGCAGACTGTTGATGGCTTCTAAAAACAGTGTCTGAGGATCTACAGCTCCATCCGGAGGTATTACCGTGGTAATTATATGGTGCAGAACATCCTTCTTGTCCGGAGCCACCTCACTGGCACGAACCCAACGGTCCTCGGTAAGGCCCAGATCGATCGGGAGGTCCATGTAGTCGACAACACCCGTGGCGGGAATAGCCGTAGGTGGAATCGCCACTATCAGGTCGGGCTCGCCCAGCGTCCACTTGGTGTCAGGCCAGACCAGACCCACCAGTGGATCTGTGTCGCCGTCCAGTGGAGAACCTGCATCGACCCAGCGCACTAGGGTCTGCTGATCTGCGTCGCTGAGATTCATCTCGCCTTTTATCTTGTGGCCGACCTTGTTGTCAATCTGACCCGGTGGCATACGCCGGGTCATAATCACTTCACGAATCATTGGCGACCAGCCCTGCATGGCCAGCTTACTGTCCATGGCAAATGGAGCTATACCACCTTCCCGGTGACAGTTCGCGCAGTTCTCAACCACAATCGGTGCAACATCGTTAGTGTAAGAAGGTGCGGAGCTTGCTCCGGCCCCGCTGTAGTCGATGCTCGCACCAGCGCTTGCTACGGCAACCAGGTCGCCACTCTCACCGTCGATCAGTCCTTGTACGGCCTGCACGAGTTGTGTGTTGACCGGCCCGCGGTACAGTAACTCGAAAGATTTGGGATCATAAACCACTGCTTCATCGAGGCGTGCTATGCCGAGGCTTTCAGATACCAGTTGTGTATCATCCATCAGCACGGGCAGACCTAATGTCTGTACCGCAGCATCCATTCCGATCGCTGCGCGGTCAGATTGCAGGCCAGGGTTCATCAGAAAGAATACAACGCCCTGGGTTGCAAACCTGGATTGCAAGTCGGCTAATGCAGCTACGGCTTCTGAATCCGTAGAACCATTTGCCTGGGGCAGAATCACGATGGCGCTCTGGTCGTCATACCAGGCCATGTGATGCTGCGTGCCAAGATGGTCAATTAACGAAAAATCGCCAATTCTTTCACCGGCGAACAAGCTGTTAGTAGTCGAAATCAGAATTGCTATTACAGAAAGGTGCAGGAATTTTTTCACGAAGTGATCCCCTTAAAAAGTTTGTCTGGGAGTGAATGGTATAACCAGGAGCCCTAGTCTACTGGTTTCTTGCGGGATTGCAGCTAATTTCTTGCTTTTTTGTTACCAAGTTACCCAAATAGGCTACAGGCCAGTATTCATGCAGGTCTTCGCTCTTTGAAGCAGCATATTGCCTGTGTCTGGAAAATTAGCGATATTTTCCAATTTGCTCCATCTATAAGAAAGGCTGCTCTTAAATAGTTACTAGATTTTCAAAATTATTCTACAGGCCCCGAAATCGCCGGATCTGTTCAATAAGTGATCAATCGCGTAAAAAAAATCAAAAAAAGTCGCAACTTTCTCCTACACTTCGAGTTTATGCTGACCAACATCGAACAAGAGTTGCAAGCCAATCAGTGTTGGCAACTGAAGAAAACGGCCACAGCCCATCGCTTCGATGAAGTGCTTCTGCGCAATGAATTTCTCCCTGCGAAGGTGCAGCAACAGCAGTTGACTCAGGCGCTTAGGCGAATCCTGCAACACTGCTATGACGTGGTTCCCTATTACCGACAATTGTTCCGGGAATTGAATATCAGCCGACGTCAATTACGGGATAGGCAAGTGCTGAGTGACATTCCGGTGCTGGAGAAAGTTACTGTCGATGAACATTCTGAAGGCATGCAAACTGTTCATCTCTGGCCGGGTCACAAGAAGGCCGGCAGTTCCCGAGCATCGGGAATTAGTGATAAGCCGCGCATCATTCGCCAGACCGACCACAGCCTCGGGATGTTTCGATGGCTCAAACAGCGCGAACTAAGGTGGTTTAGATTCGATCCCGCAGGCTCGATGCTTTCTATTCGCCCCAGCGCCGAACTGCCAAGGATGCCCGACGGTTCCTATATACCCGATAAAACCTTTTTGAAGCTGGCGGCATGGCCTGTTCTCGGTGGATTGTTCGAGACGGGCGAAGCCTGGGCGCTCAACGACACTAACCCGATTGACGATCAGCTGAAGGCGATGACCGAAATCAATCCGACCTACCTGGTAATACAGGCGGCGAATCTGGAACACTTGTCTGAGCAGAGCTTCGGGGCAGAAGTATTGCAGAACTTGCAGGGGGTGCTGGTGATTTCTCAGCCGCTGGCGCCCACCGCAAAGGCATCTATCGAGAATAAGCTGCAGCTTGTCCTTCAGCAGAACTATGGTCTCAGCGAACTGGGCCTGGTAGCGAGCTATTGTACCGAAGGAGGGCGCTTCCATGTGCATGCGGAGCACTGCCATGTGGAAATCGTGAAATCCGATGGCGTGGGCTGTGAGCCAGGGGAGACCGGAAAGTTGTTGGTGACAGGATTGAGCAATCCCGCCATGCCACTCATTCGCTATGAGACGGGCGATCTTGCCAAGGCGGTTGAAGGGCCCTGCCCCTGTGGCAGAACGCTGCCTTCGTTTATAGCTCCATAGGATTGATTGCGGAGACTTGCTGGTCTACCGCCAGTTTATGCTTACTCTTGTCATCACAGCGTTCATTGGCTGCTATGTAGACTAACGACTCGCAGTTACATTCATTCGAATCGAGTAGAGTCCGGTTCGTGCCGTCATATAGAGTGTTTTTCCATCGGCACCACCGAAGCCAACATTGGCCGGCATTTGTGGCGTCTCGATAAACTCAATTTGCTCGCCGCGGGGATTGCGGATACTGACCCCGCCTATCCAGGTTAGATACACATTGCCGCGTTCATCCATGGTCATGCCGTCGGAGCCCTGATCGGCAAATTCAGACCGGTTCGAAAGGCTGCCGTCGGGATCGATATCGAAACGATAGATTTTGCGCGTCTCGGTACTGGCCAAATAGAGTATCCGGCCGTCCTCGGTACCGACGATACCGTTAGGCTTGGGGATGTCCAGGATTACCGGGGCAACGCTTCCTCGATCCGAACTCACACGATAGACGTATTCACCGGGTTGAGATGGAGCACCTTCAGGAAATTGGTAACGGGGATCGGTGAAATAGATACTGCCATTGGGATGAACCCACACGTCATTGGGGCTGTTAAAGGGCAGACCGTTATAGCTATCGACAATGACGCTAATATTGCCCTGGCTATCCATGCGGGTAAGCCGCTGTCCCGACTGCTCGCAGATCAGCAGCGATCCATCCAGGTCCAGGGTTAAGCCATTGGCATGATTGCTCGGCTCGTAGGCAGAAGAAATTTCACCATCAAGCGACATCCTGTGGACGCGATTGTTATTTATGTCGGTGAAGTACAAGCTGCCGTCCTTGTCCGTCACGGGACCTTCCAGAAAAGCGAAACCGCCCTGTACTTCCTCGACTTCGGCTCCCCGCGCTATCAAGCCAGAATCCTGTGCCTGTGTTGCCGAACTGAATAACAAGGCAATAATGCCCAGGTGTACGAAAACTGATTTATGTGGGTTACCCATTCTGGTTCTCTCGTTGATTGGCTGAAGGTGCTTCCTGGCAGTCTACTTCAGCCTTGCGGACTTTGCAGTACTGGTAACTGGTGCCTGTTTCGCCTTAGACTCTGGAATATGCGGCCACGACAATTCTCATACAGCAAACTGCTACTGGCATCGGCAATGGTCTCCATTTTGCCCGTTGTGGCCGTGGCTCAGCCGGAGTCGCAAGTCGCGCCATGGTTCGGTATCGCCTTACCACCAGCCCTTGTTCCTCATTCCAATCCTGTCGCCATCGGCAGCAGGGGGCCGGCACCTGCAGTAGTTCCGGAAGGTGAGGAGGAATATTTCGAACTGGAAGGGCGTCGGCTTGGCTATGATCTTGAGCGCATTGTCGACTTCTCCCGGCAGAGCAGGCTGAACCAGGAATTCGGTTCTGATCAGCTCTGGGGTCGGGTCAGTGGTTTTTCTTCCGGTGAAACCACGGTACGCTGGGCAGCAGAGCGCTTACGCGATGCAGGCATAGAAGACGTCAGGTTTCAGCGCTTCAACCAGGAACCGGACGCCAGGCTGTGGCTCCCCCGCCAATGGGAGCTGCGTCTGCTGGGCAATTCCCAGTTTGGTGAGGGCAGCGAAGACATCATTCTGCAGACCGCCATGCCACTGGCACCGTCGGATATAGAGGGTGGCGATTTAACCGCGTCCATCGTCTACGTGGGCAAGGGCAGCGCGGCGGAACTATTGAATGTCGACCTGCAGGGGAAAATTGCCATCCAACACATAACACCACAGGCACATCTGGTGTTTGAACGAGGCACGGCAGTTCCCCAGGCGAGAGTGCTGTTTGAGCGCGGTGCCGTAGCGGTGATCAATCTGGTGGACCTGCCCGGCAATCAGCGTGTCAGAGATTTCAGCAATTGCGGAGGACCCTGTTTTAATCTGGGTGGACAAGACAGTTGGTTTCTCACTCAGGTAATGAATGCTGCGGCCAACGGAGGTGTGTTTGAGCAATTGTAAATGCAGCTGAGTCTGCAATCTCAGACATATAACGATCTGAATGCCTTGAATGCGATAGGAGTAATACCCGGTAGAGCAAGTGAGCAGACCATCGTATTAAATGCTCATGCCGATGCCTGGTTTGATGGCGCCGGGGATAACGGCGATGGCTTGTCGGTATTGTTGGCGATGGCCCGGCATTTTGCAAAGCCGGAAAATCAATTACTACGCACGCTGGTGCTGGTGGTGAGTGCCGGACACCACACTACCGGTCTCAACGGACCGCGCAATGCAGTACGCATGAATCCAGATGTGTTTCAGAATGCGCTG
>DMJN01000037.1 GCA_003451715.1 Gammaproteobacteria bacterium
CCCTTGATAAACATCAAATATTCGCAAGTTAGTCAAGAATTCACCGGCCTGATTGCGCACTAAAGCCAGTATTTCATCGGCGGGGATGGATTCTTCGAGGACTATTGCCAAATCGCGGCTGACTTCCGGGTGCCGGGACAGTCTACTGGCCTTGGGCAGTTCGGCTTTCTGGACTTGCTCAAGCACGAGCTCGAAGAGGAAAATTTCACCACTCAGATCCATTTCTCGAGAAATTGCAGGATGCAGCGCTCCAACGTGACCGATTGTATGACCCGTTTCCGATTCTACTCGTGCACACTGACCAGGGTGGAAGCAGCTAGTTTGTGCTGGAATATAGCGATGCTGCTGGGAGATTTCACCGAGCCCTAGCAAACTCTCAACATCGCCTTTCACATCATAAAAGTCATTTAACTTCTTATTATTATTCCAATTTTTTGGATATTTACTGCCCGAAATTACTCCTGAAATCATGCTGACTTGTCGGTAGTCATTCTCTTCAGCACTGAATACCAGACCTGACTCGAACAGCCTGAGACGTTCCTGTTGGCGATTGGCATTGTATTTCAGGGTACTCAACAGTCCCGGCAAAATACTGGGCCGCATCACTGCCATTTCCTCAGAAATGGGATTCTCCAGGTTCACCGGGCTTGCCTCCGTTCCGCAGACCAGTTCTGACAATGCCGCATCGATAAAACTGTAGGTCACCACTTCCTGATAACCCAGATTGGCCAATTGATGTCTGATTCGAGACAGAGTCACCCGGGCTTCAGGCTTGGCGGCCAATGCCTGAGTTCCAAAACCACCGGTTTTCGGTACATTGTTGTAACCGTTAATCCTGGCGATCTCTTCAATCAGGTCTGCTTCTATACTGACATCAAAGCGAAACGACGGGACTTCTACCAGAATGGACGCCTCAGACTCATTGATAATCGAAAAACCGAGGCGAGTGAGTATATCGATGACTTCACTGTGGGCAATTTCAATCCCGAGAACTCGAGAAACAGTGTCCAGCTTCAATTCAACCTGCAGTGGAGCAGGCAGATTACCAATGGCTTCCGTTATGGGTCCCGCTTCCCCGCCGACTATTGCCAATAACAATTCGGTAGCTCGTTCCATTGCTCTATGTTGCAACTGGTAGTCAACACCTCTTTCGTAACGGTGTGATGCGTCGGTGTGCATGCCAAAGCGGCGTGCTTTACCAGCGATCGCAAGTGGTGAGAAGAAGGCACATTCGAGAAACACGTCGGTAGTTCCTTTTGTGACAGAAGTAGCCAGGCCTCCCATAATGCCAGCCATGGCAACTGCTTTTTTCTCATCGGTAATGAGCAAGATGTCAGGTGTTAATGAAATTTCCTTACCATCCAATAGTGTAATTTTTTCATTTTCAGTTGCCATTCGAACATCGATGCGGCCTTCCAGCTTTGAATAATCGAATGCGTGCATGGGTTGGCCGAGTTCCATCAATACATAGTTCGTGACATCTACAATCGGATCGATACTGCGCAATCCACAGCGACGCAGCTTCTCCTGCATCCACAATGGCGACTCAGAATTCAAATTTATGCCCTTTATTACCCGGCCCAGGTAACGCGGGCAGCCATCTTTGGCAGTAATGGTTATTGGGAATTCATCGGCAATGGTGGATTCAAGCTGTGAGTATTCTGGCTGACTGATTTTTTGTCTGGAAAGAACTGCGACTTCCCTGGCGAGTCCCAGCATACCCAGGCAGTCGCCTCTATTGGGGGTCAGGTCCAACTCTATACTGATATCATCCAATTGAAGGCATTCACGGACATCTTGACCAATTGTCGCATCGTCAGGTAACTCCATAATTCCTGTCGAACTTTCTTCCAGGCCAAGTTCCTCTGCTGAACACAACATTCCCTGAGACTCGATACCGCGGAGTTTTGCCGACTTAATCTTGAAGGGCTTTGCATCTTGCTCATCAACTATTTCTGCACCAACCAGAGCAAAGGGCACCTTCATACTCTTCTTCACGTTAGGTGCACCACAAACTACTTGATAGGGTTTTTTCCCATCGAAAACCTGGCAAACGCTTAGCTTGTCCGCATCGGGGTGTTGTTCCACGGCCTGAACTTCCGCAACGAGTATCCCTGAGAACTGTCGGGCGACGGCAGTCGAACCATCGACTTCGAGGCCAGCCATGGTCAGTTGATACATTAATTCCTGGGTATCCATTTTCGGATCGACCCATTGTTTTAGCCAGTTTTCGTTGAAAATCATTTGATATTAAACGCGATTTACACGATTCACTCTAATTAAATTGTTGGAGAAAACGTATATCATTTTCAAAATAGGTGCGCAGATCATCCACGCCATAACGCAACATGGCCAATCTTTCCACTCCCATGCCAAAAGCAAAACCGTTGTATCGAGATGTATCGACTTTCGACATCTCCAATACCCTGGGATGCACCATTCCGCACCCCATAACTTCTAACCATCCGGTGTGTCCGCAAATACGACACCCATTCCCCTGGCAGCTCACACATCCCATATCCACTTCGGCCGAAGGTTCTGTAAAAGGAAAATAGGAGGGTCTGAAACGCACCGGCATTTCCGCCTCAAAGTAGGCATGCAGGAAATCTTCCACCGTACCTTTAAGATCGGCGAAACTCACATCTTCGTCCACAAGCAGACCTTCCACCTGATGAAACATCGGCGTGTGAGTTAAATCTGAATCGCAACGATAGACTCGACCAGGACAGATCATCCTGAATGGTGGCTCGCCGTTTTCCATGACATGCACCTGGACTGGTGATGTATGGGTTCTTAATACCATGCCAGGACTCACATAAAATGTGTCATGCATGGCTCGTGCCGGGTGGTGAGCAGGAATGTTAAGCGCTTCGAAGTTGTGATACTCATCTTCAATTTCGGGACCTTCGGCAACATCATAACCGGCAGTCTCGAAGATGGTGGTGATGCGTTCAATTGTAATCGTTATAGGGTGGAGGCCACCTTTGTTCTGTCTACGCCCGGGCAGCGTGACATCGATCTTCTCGTCTTGGAGCCTGGCATTCAGGCTCTCGGCAACCAACACTCGCTTTCGTTTTTCGATTGCAGCTTGTAATTCGCGTTTGGCCTCGTTTATTTTCTCACCGGCTGTTGGTCTGTCTTCTACGGGAAGTTGACCCAGCGCCTTTAACTGGACTGTGAAACTTCCCTTTTTGCCCAGATATTGCACGCGCAATGACTCCAGCGAATTCAAGTCATCCGCTTCGTTTATTGCTTGTAGTGCCTCGGCAAGCAGGGAATCGGTATCAGCCATGAGCCGCTCCCGTGAAGAGTGTTATGCTGCCAAACCAGCTTTGGCTTGATCTACTATCGCCATAAATGCCGACTTATCATGCACAGCAAGATCTGCCAATACACGACGATCGATTTCGATGTTGGCTTTCTTAAGTCCGGCAATTAACTGGCTATAAGTCATGCCATTCTCGCGTGCCTGTGCATTAATTCGAGTAATCCAAAGAGAGCGGAATACCCGTTTCTTAGCACGGCGGTCACGATAAGCATACTGACCAGCCTTGGTGACTGCCTGCTTGGCTACGCGAAATACCCGGCTACGTGCGCCGTAATAACCTTTCGCTTCCTTCAGGACTTTTTTGTGGCGTCGATTAGCGACGACGCCCCGTTTTACTCGAGCCATGGTTTTTCTCCTTTACCTGTTCCGATTAGTTGTCGCGTAGCATTCGTTTGACAGCTGGCACATCAGACGGATGAACCGAACTTGTGCCTCTCAGCTGTCGCTTACGCTTGGTAGTCATCTTGGTAAGGATATGACTCTTATACGCGCTCTTGCGCTTGAAGCCGGAAGCGGTTTTCTTGAACCGTTTCGCGGCNNACCAGCTTTGGCTTGATCTACTATAGCCAAAAACGCAGACTTATCGTGTACGGCGAGATCTGCCAATACACGTCGATCGATTTCGATATTCGCTTTTTTCAGCCCGGCGATCAGCTGGCTATAGGTTATGCCATTCTCACGAGCCTGTGCATTAATACGAGTAATCCATAGTGATCGAAATACTCGTTTCTTGGCACGGCGGTCGCGATAGGCGTA
>DMJN01000039.1 GCA_003451715.1 Gammaproteobacteria bacterium
ACACACTACTGCAGCTCCTCCAAATACTAAGGCCTGCAAGGCCTGCTCCAGTGCTTGGGTCGGAGTCGGTCCAAGGCATAAAGCACATGCATTGGAACAAAGCTGGTAGATATTGCGTTCTCCGGTAGGACCCGGCATTTGTTGTTTCATCAGCAAATCGCTGTCCATCAATGCTCGGGAGCCAGGGCTCACCGACTGCAGCAATTGTTTGCGATCGACTAAACTCTCCCAATCATCAATGCTTAGCTCGTCGACTGTTCGTTGTAAGCTGTCCGGCTCAATGTTTACGGAATTGCCGGCAAGCTGACTCGAAGAATTGACCTTGGCTGAGCGCGTAAACGCATGCAGGTAAAGCGGCCCACCGGCCTTGGGCCCGGTACCCGACAAGCCGCTTCCACCAAAAGGCTGCGACTCAACAACTGCACCAATCTGATTACGGTTTACATAGAGATTTCCAATCCGGAGTTTCTCAATACAGTGATCGACTCGCTGAGTGAGGCGTGACTGAATCGAACAGGTGAGTCCGTATCCGGCAAGATTGATCTGATCGATGACTTGATCCAATTCTTCCACCTTAAACTGCGCCACGTGCAACACCGGGCCAAATATTTCCTGCTCAATATCTGCAATTCCTGAGACTTCAATCAACACAGGTGACACAAAGTGCCCCACGGCAGGGACTTCAATTTTGTGTAACAACTCCTGACTGTCGATATATGCCCGAAGCCCATCATAGGCTTCCTTATCAATTACCGGTCCCAAATCAGATTCGAACTGCCAGGGATCACCTACATGAAGTGAATCCATTGCTCCCATCAACATTTCAACAAAACGATCAGCCACGTCTTCCTGAAGGTAGACAATTCTCAGTGCAGAGCAACGCTGCCCGGCACTGGAGAATGCCGAAGTAAGGATGTCTTGCACTGTCTGCTCGGGCAATGCGGTACTGTCCACGATCATCGCGTTAATACCCCCGGTTTCAGCTATCAGCGCGGCTCCTATCTCGGCATATTCTGCCTGGGACTTGCGGATCGATTGAGCTACTTCCAGAGATCCTGTGAAGCAGATGCCTGCTAGCCTGGCATCTTTGCAGAGTTCAGCACCCACGCTCTCTCCCTCACCAGGCAGCAATTGCAAGGCTGCCAGCGGGATACCGGCCTGGTGAAAAATCTGCGTAATACGATAGGCGATCAGCGTCGCCTGCTCCGCAGGTTTAGCCAGTACGGAATTGCCGGTAACCAACGCGGCGGCTATCTGGCCAGTAAAAATCGACAAGGGAAAGTTCCAGGGAGCGATACAGGCGATTACACCTCTTGCCTGTCCACTTTCCTGTTTGTCCCATGCCACCGCCTGGTCTGCGTAGTATCGTAAGAAATCGACTGCCTCGCGCCACTCACCGATGGCGTCGTCAAGAGTCTTGCCGGACTCTCGCATGAGTAGTGCCAAGAGTTCACCGAAATGAGTTTCAATCAGTTGCGCAGTTTTTCGAAGTAGCTCTGCCCGCTCGTGGATCGGCACTGCGGACCAATGGGTAGCAGATTCGACGGCCTGCGTAATCGCTGTAGATAAATCCTGTTGCTCAATGTCCTCCACAAATCCGACGCATTCCTCCGGGTAGGCCGGATTGATCACCTGGCGCGCTTCACGATCTACAGATTTCTTTACTACCAGCGGGGCAGCCTTCCAGCGATGCTCACGCCAGGGCTGGCGTAATACATCTATCTCAGACAGTTGTGCGGAATTAGCACTATCCCAACCGGTTGAATTCAGCCGCGATCCGTAAACCGCTGCCGGCGGGTCGATACCCGGACTTCTACCGGAGTCCGCTTCGAACCTGGCGAAAGGATCAGCAGCAATCAACTCAGGCGGTACCGATTCATCTGTTAACTGGTGTACGAAGGAGCTGTTAGCCCCGTTCTCCAATAGACGTCTGACCAGATACGCAAGCAAATCCTCATGCTCACCAACCGGAGCATAGACTCGGTGGCGTGTGGCATGACAAACACGTGTAAGCTCATGCAGGTCTTCACCCATGCCATACAAGCGTTGAAACTCGAACTGGTGGGTTGGCACATTGAGCTGTTTTGCCATTAGCAGAATAGACGACACACTGTGGGCATTGTGTGTCGCAAACTGAGGATAGAGCCTGGGGCTGGACTTCAGTAAGCTTCTTGCCGTGGCAATATAGGCGATGTCGGTAAAATGCTTACGCGTAAACACCGGATAGGAGTCAAGCCCCAATACCTGTGCCCGTTTGATCTCGGTATCCCAATAAGTTCCTTTCACCAGCCTGACCATGAAATGCCTGTTATGTTTGTTAGCCAACTGATTTAGCCAGTCTATTATGTGCGGTGCACATCGAGAGTAGGTCTGCACCACCATGCCCAATCCCTGCCAATCTTCGAACTCCTGTGACTGAGCCAGCGCTTCGAAGATATCGAGGGTATACTCCAGGCTTTCTGCATCTTCTCCGTCGATATTCAGATTCAGAGGCACTGCAGCCCCCATGCGTGCCAATTGCTTCATACGCTCGAGCAGGAGTTCGAAACTGCGGCTTTTCTGAAGTAACTCGAAGCGTGGATGCAGTGCCGACAGTTTGATAGAAATCCCGGAATTGCTCTTGATGTCACCGCTGGATTCTGTTGCCAGCGCCACCAGAGCCCTCTTGTAGGAATCGAAATACTGTTCAGCATCGACGTGGGTCAGGGCGGCCTCACCGAGCATATCAAAAGAGAAACTATAGTCTCGGTAGCGGGAATCTTTTCCGGTACGCTTTAAGGCAGACCCGATAGTCTCACCGACTACGAAGTGGTTGCCCATCTGCTGCATCGCTTCGGTCATGGCCACCCGCACCACTGGTTCGCCGAAACGCCGGATGAGTTCCCGCATCGCCGGAATTAAACCGGCATTCTGAACTTCTGTGAGCAAGCGGCCCGTCAACATCAAAGCCCAGGTAGAGGCATTGACCAGGAACGAAGCTGCATGGCCAGAATGGGATTGCCAGTTGGAACCGGTAATTTTCTCGGCGATAAGCTCATCGAGAGTGTCAGCATCGGGCACCCGCAAAAAGGCTTCTGCCATCGACATCAAGGCGACGCCTTCTTCGGTGGAGAGCCCATACTCACCCAGGAATGCTTGCAGAAAGGTAGCTTTGCCTTCGCTCCTGAGTTGCTTCACCAGTGCTTCGGTGTGCGTAGAAATCTCAGCCCGCAAAGATTCATCGAGGCCAGCTTCGGCTACCAGCCGGTCGATTAGTTCAGATTCATCGCATAGGGCGGCGCGACTTATCTGTTCTCTGAAATTTGGACTGTCTATCACGCTATCTACTCATGACTTCGGGTTTCTGGATTACAATAATCTACTCGCAAAGTAGATGCACGAGCAATCAGCTTGTGGCATTGTGGCTTCAGAGTGACGGGGTCAGTGACGGTAGTAACGGGGTCAGAGTAAATATACAGTAGTTTTGGAATGGCTAGATCTGGCCGGCTATACCGTGGGGAAACTACTGTATATTTACTCTGACCCCATTCGCCACCCCATTCGCCCTTTTGACAGGACAAGACCATGACTACTAGAACAGCACTCATCTCCTGTGCCGGACGATACATGGGGCCTGCGATCAAGGAAAAATTCGAATCGCTGGGCATTACCGTTGTGTCCGGTGACTACCCGATGACTACACAGACTGATTGCGAAGAATTAGTCAGCGCAGCAGGCCAGGTCGATATTCTGATTGCAAACCTGGCCGAACCCCCAATGACGGGGCCGGTTCAGGACATTGAGAATGCCGACTGGAACAAATTGTTCGACTCCCTCGTCCACCCCTTGATGTACCTGATCCGGGCAGTGACTCCGCAGATGCTGGACAGACAAGCCGGTAAAATCATCGCG
>DMJN01000148.1 GCA_003451715.1 Gammaproteobacteria bacterium
AGGGAGACTTCTGATACATTCAATTCGGAATCTTTCCCCAAACACGCCGAATGTGGCTAGCCCAACCTTTCTTTAACCAAATTGTTAGATATATTTGAATGGTCGGTATTTCCAGACCGAATCCAGCCCTGCCGCCGCCCTTGTTTTTTAACGCGACTGTAGAAACCTCACGGCCTTGTCTGGAAAATCCGTAAACAGGCCATCCACGTCGGCAGCGAAGTAATGCTTCTCCAACAAGTCTTCGAAGCTGTCTGCATAACGGGGCACCTGACCCGGGTCAGATCTATAGGTATAGGGATGTACCCGTAATCCGGCGTCGTGAGCATACTGCACAAGGTCAGTAATCTCTATTTTGTCCGGGGTCGAGTTGCGCGTGATCACCAGGCCTTTCTCCGGACCAATGCCGTCGACATAATTGGCCAGCTTGCTCATGCCATCCTCGTCGAACATCCAGGGATAGGACTCATCGCTGCCTATGAGCTGGATAAGGTTAACTTCTATACCGGCAGCCGGAAGAATCTGATTCCTGATGATGTCCAGTTCATCGAAACTAAAACATTGCAGGAACACCTTGTCCTGCCTGGTTGTGTAGCCATACTGCTTTAATACGTTTACAACTGCCGTGCTGATGTCCTTGCCTTCGGCACGATGAAATTCAGGTCCCTTTATTTCCGGATAGATGCCGATGTCCTTGCCGGTGGATTTGTTAAGCCCCTGGATAAGCTCAATTTCCTCCTGAAAAGTGGACACACGGAACGAGGACGCTCCCATGGGAAAACGTGACCCGTAACTCTGCTCTTTCTCGCCATTGCGGAGTCGAAAGCCTTCACTGGCATTGAGCGTACGAATTTCCTGTAGTGTGAAATCGATAGCGTAGTAGCGGCCATCGTCGCGGATGCGGTCGGGGAATCGATCCGCCACGTCGGTGGTGCGATCGAGGGTGATGTCATGCAGCACGATCAGCTGGTCATCTCGGGTCATGACCACGTCTTGTTCAATATAGTCCGCACCCATCGCATAGGCCATGGCCTTCGCTTCCAGCGTATGCTCCGGCAGATACCCGCTGGCACCGCGATGGGCGATGACGATCTTCTGAGCCAGTGCGGAGGATGAAATCGTTGCAGCCATTAGTAGAGCGCCGAGTATTTTCGCCTTTGTCATGAGTCTGTCCCGTCTCGCTGGGGTGTCGGAGTAAAGTACTCTGAATCTTCCCAAGATTCCAGATCGGATAAGAATTAGCTACGATCCAAATCGATATCTGAGTTTGATAGCGACACTATCCACGATACGATCATTCCAGGCCTGTTCCAGCAAATCCTGGAAGGTATAGAAGCTGTTACGTGGCAGGTTGGCGCCCCGCGTATAGACGATGAACAGGTCGGACAGGGGGGCAATTCCCCAGCGATAACGAGCCTGAAAGGTGAGCCGGCTGATGACGAAATCATCCGGTTCATTGTCTGGATTTGGTACGGGCTGCAGAAAATCCCGCTTATGGGGATTGACCTGCCAGAAACGGTCCTCGAATGCCTTTAAGGCATTCCACTGCCCGCTGATGCGGAATTGTTGTTTGGCGCTGATGAAATAATTAACGTCCAGGCGCGGTGCCCACTGATGGGCTTCGAAGCTGGTGTAGGCCCCCCCGCCACGATGTATCAGCAGGGCTTCCCGGTCGGTATAGTTCAGGCTCAGGTCGAATGAGAAACGGTCATTGGGTCGCCATGCGAACCCAGCACCACTGGTAATGGTTTTCGGGCCCAGATCCTCCTGGTTGGCCCTCAAGTTCACACTGAAAGCCAGAGGTCGGGCAGGATCTGAACCGTAAGAAAGCCAGGCTCCCCACCGCTCGGGGATCTTGAAATCTCCCGTGCCGCGACCCAGCCGGTCGTCGGTACGAGGGAAATAATACTGCAACGTCACACTCGCGACATCGTTGTCGTTATAAGCCCAGGATCTGCCCAAGAATACTCCCGCCACCACCGGTTGGCCGTCGGTGTTCCAGCGGTTACTGACGATCACATTGGTATTGCGGGACCTCAGGTTGGGGATATCGGACTCTGTGAGCGAATAGGTGTAGTCCAGATTCACCTGCGAGTTGCGGGACAGAAAACCCAGGTCATTCATGTCAAACTCGTCGTCGATATAAGTCGCGGCGATGCTGTGTTGTACGCCTTGCCGCGGTATGTAATTTATATCACCCAGGAAACCTGCCCCTGTGACACCATCCACATCGCTGTGCATGATCTGGCCGTCCAGAATCCATTTCTGGTCCGCAGAAAAATAGTGAGCATCAATGGCATTAACGGTGGAGTCTATATCGGGATGAGAGATATCGGTGCCCATCCAGCCGATTGAACGTCGACCATCGGACTGTGTGTCTTCGTACAGCAGCCTGGCAACAGAAAAATCCCTACCCTGGGCCTGCAGACGTACCTGGGTGCCATCGTCGAGAGTGCCGCGAATCTCGGTATCGTCTTCGGAGGCGAACAGGGTTCCATAACGCAGGTTACCGTTCTGACCGGTAAACTTCAGCGCCCCATGCAGGTCGGTGGGTTGGCTCAGGTCGGTGGGCAGCACCGAGACGCCAGCAGGGACCGAAAAACGCGCCGCACCGCCGATACGCTTGGTATTCAACAGCGAAATGGGACCACCCGGCCCAGGGCTGAAACGAGAGCGCGGCGAAGTAGTGAAGATGTCCTGGCCTTCCAGAAAGAAGGTTCGTTTTTCCCTGAAGAATGTTTCGAAAGCAGTGAGATTGACCACTACATCATCGGACTCCACGGTGCCGAAATCCGGATTGAGCGTAGCCGATAGTAGGGTATTGGTGGTGGGGCGCCAGTATATATCGGTGCCCAGCTTGTAGTCCGCGTCGTGTTTCATGCCATCGAATACCGTCGATGCAAAGGGATAAAAGGTCAGCTGTCGACGGGGTTCGATGTCCGTGAACTCATACTTCTGAAATCCCGACAGATACACATTCAAAGTGGTGGGCAGCGGTGGAGTACTCCATCTTTCGCCTCTTTCTCCTAACTCCCGTTCGAAGGCCAGGCCGATGCGGCGGGTACCCCCCTCAACCTGAGGAAGTGGCATCATGGACCAGGGCACAAAAAACTCCGCACTCCATCCCTCATCGATGGCTTGGGTGCGGCCATCCCAGGAGCCATCCCACTGCAGGTTCTGCTGGCGCTCCGGGAGTACTGACATGTCCGTCATGGTATCGCCCAGGTTCAACCTGATCCGGTATCCATAGAGACCTTCTCCCGATGCGTCGATGAGCACCTCGATACCGTCGCGTGGAAGCCGGGTATCCCGATTGGTCATGCGGGCGACCAGCGTCCCAGGCGGCTGGTGATTGACGATGCCAAAGTACAGGCCCCGTTCGGTATAAAAGAAGCGAATTTCCGTCTGGTAAGGGGCATCCACCAGGGTGTCCGGTTCGATAATTTGCATGCCATCGATCACTGGCAGGTCTTGCCAGACAGGTTCATCGACGAATCCATCGAGTTGAATCCCGGCAGAGTCTTCTTCGATAAGGGTAATCCGGGGCAATGGCTGAGCCAGCACCGGCAATGAAAATAGACAGAGAAGGCAGAACGCCAAACTTATGGGTAGGACTTTAGGCATAGCACACTGAATGAAAATCCAATCCTTCATCTGTTTCTTTACTGCAGATAGCGTGATGTGGATCCTATCCAGCACAGTAAATACCTGAATCACTATATCGAAATTCAAGCAGCGTATCCCCATTAGAAACAATAAATTGCAACTCCCATAGGTGGAAACCGCGGTGGGGAATCTGCCCTCAAATTCTTCATTTGCCATGATTTGTCATGATTGCTCAGCGGATTGCCCTATTTCAGTCCCATCGTTAACCACTTGATGGGTTGAAATAGAAGCTCGCAACAATCCCTTGAGTGGCACATTGAGGTAGGCAACACGTGAAATGGTGGAAGAAATCCCAGAACGCACTCTTCGTGGAGGAAGAGACTTATAATTGGTCAGCCCCAAAGTCCAACATCAATCGTCGCCTAATCTACTTATCGATACTGTTTGTAATGGCCGGCTTGTTGTTCAGCGTGCTGCGTTAACAGGGAATTCATTACCGAGCCTTCAGCTGTGCCTCCACTGCCAGGCTTTGCTGGTCACGCTCTATTTCAAGCTGCACCACATCACCCGGGGCTGAAGTTCGTAGTAAATTGGAATAGCCCTGTAAGTCTTCGATGGCAGACCCGTTATAGCTGCGCAGCACATCGCCGGCTTGTAAGCCGGCTTCGGCAGCGGCGCTATTCGGCGTCACTCCGGATATTCGAATCCCAACACCGGTAAAAGCGAAATCTGGAATCGTTCCCAGGCTGGCTTCACGCTCTCCCGCCGGAGTGCTGAGAACTACTACATCCGCACCTTCCAGATTTACTCGCAGCGGATCGGTATTATCCGCCAGATAAACCATGGCCTCTTCAACCCAAAGTGCTACATCGGACATACCAGAAGCATCCAGTTTGTCGGCACTGTCCGTGGATTGATGGTAGTCCAGGTTGGCACCGCTAAAGACATGAATTGCCGGAATACCGGCATTGAGAAAACTCACGTGATCGCTGCTGGCGATAGTCTCCTGAAGGAAGATGGAATCCACGCCGATAGTAAAGCCAATACCCTGGGCCATGAACGGCCACTCATAGGCGCTGTCAGTTCCGAACACCTGCAGCGCCTGTCCTTCCAGCCGGCCCACGGTGTCGAGATTAACCATGGCAAACAGGTCTTTTGCAGCAAAACCCATCGGTGGCTTGTCGACAAAATGTTGTGACCCGATCAAACCTGATTCTTCACCGGTGAATGCAACAAACAGAATTGACCGTTGTGGTGTATAGGACCGCGAGAGTTTAGCGGCGACTTCGATCAGTATGCTTACCCCGGAAGCATTGTCGTCGGCTCCGGGGTAAATCTCTCCACTGTCAGGATTGATTCCCAGGTGATCGTAGTGTGCTCCCAATACGACCGGCTGGGCACTCAAGGCGCGATTTGTTCCGGGTATCATGCCAACCACATTGGCCATTTCAATATCGCCATAACCCGCCAGGGAATCCTGCCAATATTGCAGGTAGGTGCCGGCGACCGGTTGTAAGCCAGCGACCCGAAACTGGTCGGCGATGTAAAGCGCACTCTGCTGCAGCCCTTCGCTGCCCAGTCCACGGCCTTCCATCCGTTTATCGGTTAATTGCGTGCTATGTCGCAACAGCTGCTCCGGCAGATACTTAGGTGGCAGCGTGGCAAGCGCGTCGGGTATTGGCAGTGAATCCCACTGAATGCTGGCCGTTAGATCTGGTTTAACCCATTGCAGTGGCGAATCCGGGCTCGCCCACACACCCTGCACATCGTTGGTGGGTTCATCACCTATGAAGCTGAGGTAGGAATACTTACCGTAGTGCGGCAGTTTCTCGATCATGCCCGGCATCGCAATCATGTCGTCGATATGAATCCACCCTGCCGCCAGTTCGGAGTCCTCCGGGTGTCTACCGATGATGACTGAGCTGCGGTCAGCATAGACCACCTCGCTGCCAGCCAGCACCACGCCAGTATCTGAATACTCAACGCCGTAGAGACCAACGGCGGTGGAAACCACGTCGGCAAACGGATTATCCCTGCCCAGAATCCACACGGATTTGTCCGTTGGCAAGGTGTCAATCTCATCGGCAAACAAAATTTCGAAATCCACTCCCTGACCGAATGATTCCGCCATCTGAGCCCAGTGCTGACGCTCGGTGGGAGGCAGGATAAAGGCAATCTGGCTGGCACCGAACAATTCACCGATGGTGGGCGGCGTCTCTTCCCTGTCGAGTTGCCGAAACACATCGAAGAAGGGATCTACCAGTACAGCCTGAAGACCCTGGTAGTCATCTGCCATCACTCCTTCCAGCTTTTGAGAAAGGTCAATGTCATAGATCTGGGGCTCGGCTTCGTCTTCGTAATAAAGTGCAACCGGCACCTTTAATGAAAAAGGATCGCCGAACTGAGTCTGAGCAAACAGAATGCGCGCCTGGTTGCCATTGGCTTCTTCCACCGCGACGGATAATTCCGGCGCTCCGGTGCGATTGACCCATTGCTCGAAGAATGCCGTTAAATCGGTACCACTCAGCTCTGAGAACAACAGGGCAATATCGTTATAGGATACTCGCCGATATTTGTAATCCTGGTAGAGCGAGCGCAGCCCTTCCAGGAATAACTCATCCCCCAGTTCGATGCGCAGCATGTGCCATAGCATGAGTGTCTTGCCGTAGCCTACCGCCTGGCTCGCGGCAGAGTTACGCGAGGTGAACTCGGCCAGCGGGAAGTCGGTGCCGTCGGCCACATAGTTCTTGTAACGGGCCAGCATTTCCTTGCGGTATTCATGGCCGAGGCCGTCCATTTCCCGAAACAGGTGATCGGCGAGATAGGCCGTCAAGCCCTCGCTCCAGTTGCCGGATGCATAATCAGGATAGACACTGTTGCCCCACCAGTTGTGTAGAATCTCATGGGGATAGGATGACTCGAGTATGAAGGGAAAGCGGATAACCTGCTCGCCGAGCAGTGTGAAAGACGGCATGCCGTAGCCGGTTTCCCAGAAATTTTCTATCAGGGCGAACTTGCTATAGGGATAGTCACCGAGTAAGGGCTCATACAATTGCAGATAGCGCTGGGTGGCGTCCATGTACTTCGTCGCCAGGTTGGGATCCGGCGTGCGTAGATAAGCCAGCACTTCCACCTCATCTGTCTGTTGTGAATACTCGGTGAAGTTGGCGGCAATTAAATAGACCTCCTCCATTGGCACGCTGCTGGACCATCCATTTTGCCCATTTCGGTCTCCCTGGCTTACCGCTGTCCAGGTGCTTGCGCTATCGGCGAACTCCACCGCCAGATCGAATGTAACCAGGTCGTTACCGAAGTCGGGTAGCCACACACTGCCCTGGTTCAGGTAAACACCCTGCTCTCCGATGATACCGGCCGTCTCAGAAAAACTCTGTGCATATTCGGCACTGGACTGTTCGGCAATATCGTAGATGGAACCGCTGTAGATCAAGACCGCCTGCCCTCTATTACGAGCAGGCAGGTTCAGGATGTATTGTGTTGTGGGAGCAGCCAGACCACCGGCGGCATTTATGCCAACGTTGGGAGAAGCCGGGTCGCCTTGCAGTGTCTGCAGGTTACCCGAGTTGTTGCTGATGGTAAGACTGCTGTTCAGTTCGAAGCTAATCTCGGCGGCGGTTGCCCGATCCGGCAAGCTGATAGTGTCTTCTACGGAAATCTGCCGGGCCAGGGGATCGAGCAAGACCTTGATGCTGTGGTGAATCGGCGGTGGGTCTTGCGATGGGGCAGGCTCACCCGGCTGGGCAAGGGTCCAGTTCGAAGCGGCTACTAATAGTACAAACTGCAGTGTTCGAAGTAAGGAAGAGAAGCCAGGGTTTAACATGGATAGGATGCCAGCCGGGGCAGATTAGTCGAGCCCCAGCAACTCCAGCGCTCGCGCATGATTCCAGTCGCTGATGTGAATCTGGGAAGTCCCATCTGGCGTGCGAGTAGTACTCCAGGCCAGCTTCGATCCGTCGGGAGAAAACACCGGCAAGATATCGGTGCCTGCGGTATTGGTTACACGTACCCGCGGTTCGACTCCCTGCGAATCGATCATGAACAGCTCGAAATTGGCATTGCCCAACAGGTTAGTGGAATAGATGATGTAATCGCCGCTGGGGTGGAAATACGGCCCCCAGGAAACCATGGCATCGGCGGTGAGTTGTCGCTGGTTACTGCCATCGATATCCATGGTCCAGATTTCGGCGCTGTTGCCATCGGGATTGAAGCGACGCCACACGACCTTCTCATCGTCGGGGCTGAAGAACGGCCCGCCATCGTAACCCGGAGAATGGGTCAATTGCGTCACGTTAGAACCATCGGCATCCATGATATACAGATCCATGAAATAGGAGCTGTCATCTTCAAATAGGATCTGCTCCGCATCGCTGAGGGTGCGGCTGTAGGCTTCGCGATTCGAAGCGAACAGAATCCTGCCACCATCGGATGAGTAGGAGCCTTCGGCATCATAACCGTCACTTCTGGTGAGATTGACGATATTGTTGCCATCGGCGTCCGCCTGGTAAATATCGTAGTGTCGATCATAATCCCAGCCATAGGGTTGGCTGATGCCGCTGGCTCGGAATTCGATTTCCTCGGCCTGCTTAGCCAGCGCATCGGGATCTTCATGGGTTGATGAAAACATCACCCAGGCCAGTGTTGGGTGAATCCAGGAACAGGTAGTCAGACCAATACCCGGTGACACCCTGGAAGTGGCGCCGGTGGCCAGGTCTCTCACAAAAATCTGGTAGAAAGGATTGCTACCTGGTAGTTCACTCTGAAAAATGAAGCGCTCGCCATCGGCGCTGAAGTACCCCTCGCCGGAGCGTAGACTGTCCGTAATGAGTTGGCGGGTATTGCTGAGCAGACTGTCTTCGAAATCGGTGTCATAGGGGCCAGTTGGAGCGGGCGGCGCTGCGTCGCCCGTCGCGCCGGCTACTCCATCCGCCGCGGCGGCAGAAGTTGCTCCAGCTGCACCATCCGGCTGCGCCAGCGCCACAGTCGCGACGAGACACAGCAGCAATCCTGCAGCGCTGCTGACTAATAAATGAGAGAGGGGCTTGGATGGTCGGTTCGCTATCATGATATTAACCCAGACTTTGTAATGGCACTGCTCATTTAGAAACAACTGAAATTACTCAAACGTGAAATTCTGTTGCTGCGGAAAGACACCAAAGAGCCCGCCGGTGTGGATAAACAATATATTGCGGGCGTCTGGCATGGAGCCTTCAGCGCCCTTCTGAATCTCGTTAACCATGCCATGAAAGGCCTTAGCTGTATAGACCGGGTCGAGGAACAGGCCAGTGGTTCGGGCTAATTGAGTTATGCAGTCGAATACTTCCGGTGATGCGATTCCATACCCGGGTCCCATATAGCCCTCAACAGTGGTTATTTGCAGGTTTTCTACGTCGAAATCGGTATTGTATCGCTGCTTCCAGAGTGTCACATCTCGACGGATTTTCTGATCGAAGTAGGCTGTATCGTCACAGACGTTGAATGCCACTATCTTGCCGGGCAAATCGAAGAGTGCCGAACCTACGAGCAGGCCTCCCTGAGTGCCTCCTGAGCCGGTGGCGGTGACGATATAGTCGGGAGTCATACCGAGTTGCTGGAAATCTTCCTTGAGTTCCCTGCAAGCGGCTATATAACCCCAAAGGCCGATCTCATCGCTGGCACCAATTGGAATGTAAAAGGCCTTGCCGCCCGCTTTCGCGTAATCCTGTTGTAGTTGCCGGACAGTCTCTTCATGCCCACGCCAGTCTCGCTCGGAAACGTAGGAAATCTCAGCGCCGCACAGATAGTCAAATAGCAGATTGCCTTCCGGCTGATCCGGCTTTTGACCTCGCAGCACCAGGTGAACCTTGAGGCCGAGTCGGGTGCAGAGAATGGCCGTTGAGCGGCAGTGATTGGACTGGATTCCGCCACAGGTAATAACCGTGTCACAAGCCTGCTCGAGCGCTTCGGCAAGAGAGAATTCCAGCTTTCGAATCTTGTTACCCGAGACTTCGGTACCGGTCAGTTCATCGCGTTTGACCCAGATCTGCGCGTCCGATTGAGGTAGTGGAAACCTGTCCAACTTTATAATTGGCGTGGGCAGGCGGGCCAAATTGAGTCGCTTGGGAAATTCGATCATTACAACCAGGTCTCATAGGGGACACTCACAACTTAAGAACTTAAGTTGTGAGTGTCCCCTGTCATCAATTTTCGCCGGTCTTGGTGGCGTCGTACGCCTGTATGCCACCTTCTTCTTCCGTGGCCAGCGGTTTCAGCACCTCGCTGTAGAGAAACAGATCGGTCAGCACCGCGCGTAAATGGATGGATGCATTCAGGTTATCTACCATTTCCGAGCCGATCTTGTCTTGGGCGAGCATGAAATTTATCGCTGCTCTGGCCTTTCGGCAATCATCGGCAATCACTTGCTCGAACTCGTCCTGGCTAGCGGCAAGGGCTTCTGAGATGCTGTTCATCGCTGCGGCCATGCCTTCTATGGTGGGCCTGGCATGCGGTCCGGGGCCACTCTCTGCGGCGGCTGGTCTACCCTGTGCGGCATAAGCCAGCAGGAACTCGTAGCCCGCCTCTATTGTTTCAACACTTTCTTCTAAATCCATGTAGTTCTCTTCGGTAAAGACCAAAAAGGGGACACCCGGTAAAAATATGGGTGTCCCCTGCGGTTTATCCTGCAGTTAATCTAATCGGCTTCTCTCGGTGCCCATTTGCTGGTGTCGTGATTCAGCGTCATTTCGTCTTCGGAAATCCAGCCGGTTACCATAGAGCGCGTATAGAAGATCTTTTCCGGACGCAGCGCGAAGTAGATGTGAACCGCCGCCAGGGCTACCAATGCCAGGGTGGATAGACCGTGCAGAAGGAACACCAATCCCAGCGTGTTTTCCGGCATGCTGTTGGTACGAT
>DMJN01000229.1 GCA_003451715.1 Gammaproteobacteria bacterium
GAACGCTATCGCCAGCTACGGCGCGTCACCAATCGCTATAACAGCGACATCAACGGCTACTTCATCTGTGACCGCGGCCGTTTCGGCTACGATTACGTGAACAGCGACGCCCGACTTACCGAACCCTGCCAGCAATCCGGCGGTGAAGCGACACCGATTGCCGAGCAGGAAGTGCAATCTGTGCTGGATGAATTTCACAGCGGTGAGGGAGACACCATCGGTATCGGTTCACCGCGTGCCAGCAATGAATCGAATTTCGCACTGCGTTGTCTGGTGGGGGATGATAATTTTTATTCCGGCCTGTCTGATGGGTCACAGGAAGCCACGCAGTTGGTCCTCGAGCTTGCGCGGGACAAGGCATTCCATAGTCCGAGTATGAGGGAGATAGAGCAGGCCGATGCAGTGGTGATCCTTGGTGAAGACATCACCAATGTAGCGCCGCGTATAGCCCTGGCGCTCAGACAATCCGTGCGTAACAAGGCCAAAGAGTTGGCTGCAGACTGCCATATCCCGCAGTGGCAGGATGCGGCAGTTCGAGAACTGGCACAGCACGACCGCAGTCCATTGGCCATATTGAGTAGCTATGCAACCCGGCTGGACGATGTGGCTTCCGACTGCGTAGTCGATGTACCGGCTGCCCTGGTGGATACCGGCTTCGCGATTGCCGCCAGCTTGTCCAAAAAGGCTGGCGTATCCACAACGACTGAACACAAAGCAGTGGCGAAGCGTATCGCCGCACAGCTCAGTGCTGCGAAACGCCCCCTGATTATCGCCGGTACCACGACGGGGCAGATTGGCCTTATCAGGGCTGCGGCCAATATTGCCCGTGCCCTCAGTAGTAAAAATAAAGCAGCGATCGATCTCTGCCTGCTGGTTCCGGAGGTCAATACCCTTGGTGTCAGCATGCTGGCCAACAATGCCAACAAGTTGAGCGAGGCGCTCTCCAAACTGGCCAGTGGTGATGCCAGGCGAGCCATTGTGCTGGAAAACGATCTGTATCGCCGCGCCGACAGCGAAGCAGTGACTGCGGCACTGTCTGGGGCGAAAAAACTGCTGGTCATCGATCAGCTACCGACGGCGACTACTTCTCAGGCGGATATCGTGCTGCCCAGCACGGCTTTTTCTGAGCATGAAGCCACCTATGTAAACTACGAGGGTCGGGGACAGCTGAGCTTTCAGGTGCACCGCAATCACAGCCGGGCGCTACCAGCCTGGCGCTGGCTTACTGATGCAGAGCAGGGTGATGTGGAAGCCATGATCAATCGCTGCGCCGAGGAAGCGCAGGATTTCGACAAACTGGACGAGCTACTTCCGGATGTGAAGCAATTTGTGGCCGGGATGAAAGTTCCCCGTCAGTCCCATCGTTACAGTGGCCGTACGGCGATGCGCTCCCAATTCAATGTGCATGAACCGAAGCAACCCGTGGATAATCAGTCCGTGATGTCGTTTTCAATGGAGGGCATTCCCTCCATGAGTAATGCAAGGGTGCTGGGAGCGGCCTGGGCGCCAGGCTGGAATTCCAACCAGGCTATCAGCAAGTTCCAGGATGAAATCAATGGGGAACTCAAGCAGGCTCATACGGGCTCGCTGCTCATCGAGCGAACCGAGTCGGTAAGTTCTTTCTACGCGCCAGAAGCTGCTGGACAAGAGTCGACTAAGGGTGCCTTACAGGTGGCGCCTGCCTACCAGATTTTTGGCAGTGACGAACTAAGTGCCAGGTCACATGCTATTCAGCAGCGTATGACCGATGCCTATGTCGGCATATCTCCAGAAGATGCCGACAGCTTGGGGCTCAAGCAGGGTGATTCAGTAAGCCTGGACGGCAATGGCAGCCTCGCGACGCTGTGTATTCGCTCCAGAATCAAGACAGGAACCGCCGCCGTTTACTGCGGCGACAACCGGATTAATCCCCATTCATTGGGAGCAACATTGACCTTAAGCAAGTCGGAAACGATTTCCGACGATCGTGGTATCACCGGTTTGATTGTCAGCGATCTGTACGAGGAGGATTACTAGATGTTTACCCTCCAGGTTGGATCGTTATTCACCATTGTGCTGGTGCTGGCGGTTGTCATTGTGGTAGCGGCGATGCTGATCTGGGTAGAGCGGCGTCTACTGAGTTTCTGGCAGGAACGGCTGGGTCCAAACCGGGTGGGCTGGTTCGGCCTGCTGCAGGTTGTCGCCGATATGGTCAAGATCTTCAACAAGGAAGACTGGGTGCCGCGTTTCTCGGACCGGGTGACCTTCGTGCTGGCGCCAGCGATTATCATGACGGTAGTGCTGCTCAGTTTCGCGGTGATTCCCTTCGCTCCTAACATCGGCATCGTCGACTCCAATGTGGGCATCCTGTTCGTGCTGGCGATGGCATCCCTGGCAGCCTACAGCGCCATGCTGGGGGGGCTGTCATCGGACAACAAGTATGCCCTGTTGGGAAGCCTGCGCTGTGCAGCGCAGATGGTGAGTTACGAAGTCTTCATGGGAATTTCCCTGCTGGGTGTTGTTGCTCTGTCAGGTAGTTTCAATTTGAGAGTAATCGTG
>DMJN01000158.1 GCA_003451715.1 Gammaproteobacteria bacterium
TACCCACCACCATGGTCTTACCAACCGCTTCGCTGGTGACACAGGCGCCCACCGGAAAACCACCTCCCAAGCCTTTGGCCAGCGCCATGACGTCCGGCGTAACACTGTAGTGCTGATGGGCGAACAGTTTTCCACTACGACCAACGCCACATTGCACCTCATCCATCATCAGCACCAGGCCGTGCTCCTCACACAACCCTTTCACCTGTTGCATGAATTCGGCACTGATGGGGCGAATGCCGCCTTCTCCCTGCACCGGTTCCAATATGATTCCTGCCGTATTGGCTCCGATAGCCTGCTTCAGTTGCGACAGGTTTTCCCATTCCACCTGATCAAATCCGTAGTCCATGGGAATGAAGTTCTGCATGTGAGCTTCATTGCCTGCAGCCGCTAATGCCGCCAGCGTGCGGCCGTGAAAGCTGTCGCTGAAACCGATAATCCGGTAACGATCGGCGTTACCACTGGCCACCTGGTAACCCCGAATAGCCTTGATACCAGCCTCAATAGCCTCGGTACCGGAATTGGCAAAGAACACCCGGTCGGCGAAGCTGTGTTCGGTGAGTCGCTGGGCCAATCGTTCCGCTGCCGGGATCCGAAAAATATTGGACAGGTGCCAGAGCTTGCCTGCCTGTTCGTTTAACGCCGCGACAAGATGAGGATGGGCGTGACCGAAACTGGTAACGGCGATGCCGGATAGAAAATCCAGGTAAGCATCTCCCTCGGCGGTAAACAGTTCACTGCCCAGACCGTGTGTGAAAACCAGCTCATGAGGGGGGCTGTAATTGGGCCACAGTGCATCTCTGGCACTGTCGGTCTTCGAATCCTTCCCGGCTGCAATACTGCCTGACGACTTCACCATTACCTCCAGCGAATAATATTTAGTACCATAGCGTACCAAGAACAGTACTAAAGGCGCTATTTATCTCTTTCTATTTGATAAATAAGCTGTTTTTATTTGACAGAAATTCCGAATTAAATTCGGATATACTGCGGAATATTTTAAAACAGGGTACTCTCAAATCAAAATAGCAGTTTATGACGAATCTGAAGATCGACAAGATTGACCTGAAAATCCTCGAAGCCTTACAGGGCAACGGGCGCATCACCAACCAGCACCTGGCTGAGAAAGTCTGCCTGTCACCGAGTTCCTGTCTGCAGCGGGTCAGACGCCTGGAAAATGAGCAGGTTATTCGCTCCTACCATGCCCGAATCGACCTGTCTCACATTGCCCGACACATTATGTATATCGCCACGATCTCTCTGAAGAACCACTTACAGAATGAGTTCAAGGCTTTCGAAAATCTGGTGAAATCCATTCCCGAAGTCGTCGAATGCTATACCGTGAGTGGTGAGTCGGATTTCTTTATCCGCATCATCTGTGCCGACATGAACCGTTACCTGGAGATAAATGAGCAGTTGGTCAGTTCCAGCAGTAACCACGTAACTATCAACTCCTATGTGGTTATGAAGGAGAACAAGGCCTTCGAGACAGTGAATTTGAAGACCTTAAAAGATTCCGACTCACCAGGCCCAAGCTAGGGATGTTCTGAACAAGTAACACTTCTTAGGGATTCATATTTCTTCTATGCCGCGTCCAGTAAAACTTGTACTCGTTATAGTGTTTATCCTGGCTCTTGCTGTAATGGCACTTCTAGCATGGCCTCTGCTGTTTGTTTCCCCGCTGGCAACTTCTTATCTCAATGATGCTGGTTTGCGGCTGGAAGCAGTGTCTGGATTGGACATTGGCTGGGAAGCTGCGCATTTAGAACAACTGGTCATCAGCAATTCCAGCTTGCAATTAACCGCAAGGGATTTGAGCGCCACATTTACCATTTCGGAATTAGCACGGCGCAGAATCCAGTCCGTCACCATTGAAGCGATTGAAATCGCAATGCTGGAAACCAACCAACAGTCGGTGTCTACGGATACCCCTCCTACACTAAGCGCTGCGCTACAGGCAATTGAAAGCGTGGCCGTGGACAGCATTCAGTTGGATGAAGTTGCCTTACTGTTTGGCGGTGATCGCGCCATGCTGCAGATGAATTTGCAGACCCAACCGGTGGAGGTACGCGGTAATGCCAGTCTCACGCGCTTACCGGAGACTTCTCTACAGTTTGAAATCCGACGAGATGGCCCCGGCGGACTTTCCGGTGATATCGCTCTACACAGTGATGACCAGGATGTGACGAATGCATTACTGCGAGTCGATGTAAATGCCGCGTTCGAGGAACAATCCCTTGAGTTAAGCATAGACTCGACTGTCTCTCTCGAGTCACTTTCGGCCGCCAGCCCGCCGATTGAGCTCATGAATCTTGTAGAATTCGCCAGCGATGCGCTTACTCTCAACGCAGCGGTATCCCTCGAGGAACCGCTTGGTAATCTAACACTACGTGGTGTTGATCTCAGCTTCGACAATCCTGCCCATGAACTGCAATGGTCCCTGGCGATGGATACGGGACCGGCAACGGTGCAAACCGCACTGCCGATCTCCGTGCAAGGCAAGCTGAATGAGCTCAACCCAATTTTCGAAATCTCGTCGCCCCTGCTGTTTTCGAGACTGAATCTTCGTAATGAAAACCTGATTACTGAATTGGATATTCAGCTCAACGATGCGACGCTTAATTGTGGCAGCCCGTCGGAATGTTTCGGTGATGCCATCCTGAATGCGCAAGCTAACACCCTGCAAAGTAGCTCATTTAGTGCAGACGGTATAATTCTGGAAGGCAGAACTAATCTGGAATACACGGATCAGTACGTGATTCTGTCAGCTGCAAATCTGGCGCTGCAGGCACCCAATGTCAACAGTAATGACCTGCAGGGCAGCCTGGATCTATCGCTAGAAAACCTCAACATCATACTGGCTGAGGTATCCCGTGCACAGATGAGCTTCAGGAGTAACGCAATGCTGGTCGATGCAGGAGGCTTAAAACCCAGAAATCCAACGGTATCGGGTTTACTCAATTTTTTCGAAGACCAGCTGGCAGGAACAGCAGAACTGACCCTGAATAATCAGCTTTCACTCAATGCCAGCTTCAATCATCATCTGCTTGATACCAGTGGTCGAGCCGAGATTGAGCTGCCAGCCTATGCCTTCAGTGAGCTGACGCCACTATCTGGCCTGCTTGAACAATCACTGATCACGGGTGATATCCTGGGCGGCAGCATGGCTGGGCGTACAGAAATTCGCTGGGATCAGGACGACACCGGTGCCTGGCAGTTTGCAGGACCACTCACTCTCTCGCTGGATAACATCAGCGGTTTTGTCGATGACACCTTCTTCGTCGACCTGCAAACCGAAGTGTCCGCAGAAGTTGTACCACTCTTGTCGATTCGCTCCTCAGATGAGTTGCTCGCCAGTCTGGCTACCATCGATGTGGGTCTGCCGGTTCGCAACACCACCTGGCGCTACGGATTCAACAGCACCAATCAGGAAATACGCCTTCATGAGCTGACCAGTGAAGTACTGGGGGGATTGGTCTCGATTCCTCAATTCAACTACAGCGCGCTGAGAGACAGCAACGACCTGGAGGTGGTGCTCAGCGATATGGATTTGAACACCATTGTGGAACTGGCGGAGTATCCAGAGCTGTACGTGGATGGCGCGATTAGCGGGTACCTGCCCATCAGTTTACAGGGGGGAAAATTGATAATCGAACAGGGCCTGGTTGCCGCCCTGAATCCCGGCGGCTCGATTCGCTACACCCCTGCCAACCCGGTGCCCAGCAGCAATCCCACCGTGCAGCTGGTTAACGATGCTCTGTCGAATTACCAATACCGCACAATGGATACGGAAGTTTATTACGATGACAATGGTGACCTCACCATGGAGGTGCAGTTGCGGGGCATTAATCCGGACATGAATGGCGGGCAGCCGATTAACCTGAATGTAAACATATCGGACAACATCCCCTCCCTGCTGAGAAGCCTGCAGGCAAGCCGGGTGATTACCGATGCGCTGGAGGAGTCATTAAGCCGCTGATAATACTGTCTGGAGTTTTCCCGGCAATGAAGCGTATTCAGGAAAGATTCAGCTAATTAGGGTAAGCTGTACTGCATTGGCGATAATTGAGATTGATCCATATGAAGAAATACCTATGCTTATGCGCACTATCTCTCGGCGGATTAATTCTTTCAAGCTGCACACCCACCGTACAGGTGGCGGTACCCAATGAACCCATTACGATTAATCTCAATGTGCGCATCGAGCACGAGATTCGCGTGCAGGTTGAAGAAGAGCTTGACGACATCTTTACATTAGACAGTGGCTTGTTTTAGGGCTTGTGAGAGGAATCTGACTATGAAGAAATTGGTTCACAGCACCGCTACCCTGTTTCTGCTACTGCTGCTGATTCCCGCCGCCCATGCGATTACCCTACAGGAGGCCAAAGCTGATGGTTTGGTGGGTGAGCAACGCGACGGCTACGTGGGGTTAGTAGTCGATAACGCAGCTTCAGACGTGGTGGCGTTGGTGCGTGATGTCAATTCTCAACGCCGGCAACGCTATCAGCAGATTGCTCAGCAAAATGACATTACCATTGAGCAGGTCGCTGCTGTCGCCTACGAGCGAGCGGTCGAAGCGACTCAGTCCGGCCACTTTTTACAAAACGCCAGCGGAGACTGGGTTAGAAAGTAAGCAATCAGTCGAAATGCAGTTTCGAGCGATTCAGTTCCTCGATCGACCTGCATCCCATCAGAATCATATCTCTTTCGATTTCTTCCCGCAGCCGGGTTAGTGCCCGCTCGACAGCAGGTTGCCCACCGGCAGCGAGTGCATACAGGTAACCCCGCCCGACCATACAAGCCTTGGCCCCCATGGCCAGCGCCTTGAGGACATGGGTACCACGACGCACACCACCGTCCACGATGATTTCGATTTCGTCGCCTACCGCGTCGACAATGGGGCCGAGTTGATCGAATGGTGCGGTCGAGCCGTCCAGTTGGCGGCCGCCATGATTGGAGATCATCACGGCACTGGCTCCAACGTCCACGGCCCGTCTGGCATCTTCCACCGACATCACACCCTTGATCGCAAAAGGACCTCCCCAGCGCTCAATCGCCTGCTCGGCATCCTTCCAGGTGAGGGATCGGTCAAACTGGTTATTTATATATTCAATGATGGAACTCAGCTCGCCTGTGCCCTCGTCTATCTTGCCCGCCACGTTTGCCAGTTCGAATTTTCTGCGCAATAGATAATTCATGCTCCAACTGGGATGGGTCGCAAAGCTTAACAGACTCTTGAGGGTAAACTTCGGCGGAATAGTCATCCCGGTGTAGAGATCCTTCTCTCGATTGCCCGCCACCAGTGTATCCACGGTCAGGCAGATGGCTGAATAGTTCGCCTCTTTACAGCGGTCGATAAAATCCCAACTGAGCCCCCGGTCCTTGTGAATGTAGAGCTGAAAACACTTCGGGCCAGGCGTGCTCGTGCCGACTTCCTCGATACTGGTGGTTGAAAGCGAAGACAGGCTGTACATGGTCTTAAGTTTATGGGCGGCTCGTGCTACGGCATGCTCGCCTTCGTGGTGAAACAGGCGGCTCATGGCAGTGGGTGAACAGAACACCGGCCAGTCTATATCCTGTCCCAGCACGTTGACGCCGAGCTCCATTCCGGTTAGATCAGCCAGGGCATTGGGGATCAGGCGGCAATTATCGAAGGCTTCTATATTACGCCTGAGTGTAACCTCGTCATCCGCCCCACCGTCGATATAGTGAAACAAAGGTGCCGGAAGTCTCTTTTTAGCTGCCTTCCGAAAATCCGACGTGTTGTGACAGTCTTTTATACCCAAGTCGTTTACCTCTTACTTTGTTAGCTGCTAGTCGGTTGCCTGCAAACTGGTCTGATAAGTCTCGGTCAGCATAAATACCGACAACAGAGATAACACAGAGGCGATAGCGATATACACCGACACCCAGACTACGGCGTACTCGGTCCAGAGAATCGTTGCAATGGTAGGAGCAAAGGCGCCACCCAGTATCGCACCCACCTGGTAGCCGAGAGAAGCTCCGGAATATCTGACTTCAGTGCTGAACAACTCAGTGAAAAACGCCGCCTGTGGCCCGTACATGAGACCAAGAAATACCAGACCACCGGTGATGCCCAATGTGATAAGCCAGAAGTTTCCGGTATCCACCAGCGGGAACAGGGCGAAGGCCCAGATACCGGTAAGAATGGCACCCAGCATGAAGATGCCGCGCCTGCCATGGCGATCGGAATAGCCCGATGCCCAGAATTGAGTTGGAATTTGCAGTGCCGAGGCGATGAGTACCGCTGCCAGCATACTATCCCGTGTCATATTGGCGCCGCCTGGATCGGCGCCGTAGGCGAGGATAAAACCGATCAAAATATAGAAGGCAACCTGTACCGACAAAAATGCGCCAGCCGCCAGGGCGATTCGCTTCGGATACTTGATTATGGCTTCCAGCACCGGTGAGCGACGTACGGGTTCATGGGTGCCAGATGTTTCAGCCAGGCGTTGTTGCTTGATTGCTTCCAGCTCCTTGAAGGCATCGGTGTCTTCTATATTCAGCTGCACATACATACTGATGCCTATCAGTAACACGCTGGCCAGGAATGGAATGCGCCAGCCCCAGCTCATGAAAAATTCTTCAGAGAACGTAGAGCTGATAATAATAAACGCCAGGTTAGCCAGAATTACACCGACAGGCGCCCCCGCTTGTGCATAGGCGCCATACCATCCCCGCTTATCCACCGGGGCACTCTCGGTTACCAGCA
>DMJN01000326.1 GCA_003451715.1 Gammaproteobacteria bacterium
AATGATGTCTCCCGATACGGCCTGCTCTGTCTGTTCCCGGTCTCCGGCAATGAAGGTCACGGCGTCGGCCACCTTAATATCCTTGCCTATCCTGCAATGGTGCATCTTCATGCCCTTTTGATATTCACCGGAACAGATTCGCATGAAGGCTATGCGGTCGCGATGTTTCGGATCCATGTTTGCCTGAATCTTGAATACGAAACCACTGAAGTCCTTCCCATAGGCATCAACAACCCTGGATTCGGTCTCCCTATCCTGTGGTGCCGGCGCCCACTGAATGAAATCATCCAGCATCTCTCGTACGCTGAAATTACCCAGAGCAGTTCCAAAATACACAGGGGTCAGTTGCCCCTTTAAATAAGCCTGCTTATCAAATTCATGGCTGGCACCTTTCACCAATTCGATTTCGTCCCGAAAATCCTCCAGATAACTTCCCAGCAAATCCTGCGCCTCCACACTATCCAATCCCTTGACCTGCACATCCTCGGGAACTTGATGCCCCTGACCCTGCTGGTAGACGTGAATAGTATCGGTAGTGAAGTTGTAAACGCCCTTGAACTCCTTTCCCATTCCCAGCGGCCAGTTGATCGGCGCACACTGAATCTTCAATACATTTTCGATTTCATCGAGAATCTCGATAGGATCGCGAATATCGCGGTCCAGCTTGTTGACGAAAGTAAAGATGGGCGTATCGCGCAGTCGACAGACCTCCATCAGCTTAATGGTGCGCGCCTCGACCCCCTTTGCGCCATCCACCACCATCAGTGCTGAGTCTACGGCGGTGAGTACCCGGTAGGTGTCTTCCGAGAAATCTTCGTGTCCTGGTGTGTCCAGCAGATTCACAGTGCGATCCCGGTAGGGAAACTGCATGACCGATGAAGTAACCGAGATACCCCGTTGCTGCTCCATCGCCATCCAGTCCGAGGTGGCATGACGATCCGATTTCCTGCCCTTGACGGTACCGGCTTTCTGTATCAGTTTGCCGAACAACAGCAGTTTCTCGGTAATTGTAGTCTTGCCCGCATCGGGGTGGGAGATGATTGCCATTACCCGGCGGTTGGCAATGTGCTGTTGCAGCGAACTGGTCATGGTTGCGGGGGCGGTTTACGAAAAAGGCGCGATTATAGCAGCTTTGCTAAGCCAGGCGGCGACTGGGAGCCCAAATAGCCGGCCTTTTGGTTAGCCGCCCAGTTGCAATACAATGTGCAGCCACTTAACAGGAGACAAACATGGACTTTACCTTGTCCGAGGAACAGCTTGCCCTGCAGCAATCGGTCAGGCAATTCGCGCAGAATGAACTGCCTGCCATAGCACGACAGATTGAGGAAGGTGATGAGCCACCCGGGATCGAGCTGAGAAAGCAATTTGCTGAGTTGGGCTATCTCGGCGTGAATCTGCCTGAGGAGTTTGGTGGCGGTGGCATGTCCCATCTGGATGCGGTACTGGTATTAGAAGAAATCGCCAAGGTGTCCATCGCGATTGCGTTCCCGGTATTTGAGTCCTGTTTTGGGCCCTGCCTGGCGATCGCCCATTTCGGCAACGACGCCATGCAGAGGCAGATATTACCCCAGGTGTGTAGCGGCGACATCATCGTCGCAGTCTCCATGTCCGAGCCTGATGCCGGATCGGCATTGACGGATCTGACCACACACGCCCGCGTAGAGGGGGGACAGGTCATCATCAATGGCACCAAGCGCTGGTGTTCCGGCGCGGGTCATTCCGAAGCCTACATTGTCTATTGCCGCATGTCTGATGCGCCCGGTGCCAAAGGCATCGGTGCGGTCATGGTTCCGAAGCAGTGTGAGGGATTCAGTTTTGGCAAACGAGACCACCACATGGGATTTCGAGGCGTCACCAGCGCTGACATGTACTTCGATGAGGTTCGAGTACCTGAAGAGAATATCCTGGTTCCAGCAGGCGGATTTGGCAAACTCATGGATGCATTCGACCTGGAACGCTGTGGCAATACCACCATGTCACTGGCCGTAGCCCAGTCGGCCTTCGATTTCGTGCTGGATTACGTCCAGGAGCGTCAGCAATTCGGCAAGCCCCTGGTGGATTTTCAGGCCGTACAGATTCAGCTCGCAGAGATGAAGATGAAACTCGACGCCGCCCGCCTGCTGTTGTACCGGGCCGTGGTCAATGCCCAACAAGATTTGCCCTCTATTGCCGACAGTTCAGTGGCGAAGTGTTTCGCCAACGAGACGGCGCGAGAGGTGGCTGGTAAGGCAATGCAATTAATGGGCGGTTACGGCTACAGCAAAGAGTTCCCATTGGAGCAGAAGCTTCGGGATGCCTGGGGCTGGGGAATCGCCGGTGGTGCAATCGACATTCAGAAAATAAACATCAGCGCAGCGCTTGTGGGGCGGCGCTTCAATCAGCGAGCCGGCTGATCGGGTGAATTCAGGAGACTAGCAACATGGAACCGATGCGCTTTTTAGTCAATGAAGTGGAGTCAGCCAACAAGCTTAGTGGATTACTGCTCAGTGGGGAATTAAAGAAAGACGACAGCGTGGCTATTGCACCGTCTGGTCAGCAGACTTCGATTCTGGCTATCCAGCAGGAGAGCCAGCATCGGCAGTCGGCCTCCGCAGAAACCGCGCTCAGCCTGGAGCTTACCTACTCCGTCTCCATACAGCCCGGCGACATCATCGTAGCGGCCGATATCCGTCCTGAATTTGCAGATCAATTTGAGGCAAAAATTGACTGGCTGGATGAACAGGATCTGCTGCCCGGCAGAACTTATTCATTCAGGGCGGTGGGCGGTTCCGGCGAAGCCACCATCAGCAAGCTCAAGTATAGAATCGAGGCTGATTCCCGGCAGCAGATCGCAGCGACGACACTGGGCGCACAACAGAGCGGGGTTGGAAATATTGCCTTAACAAGGCCGGTTGTCTTCGACTCATTCTCAATCTGTAGGGCCACAGGCCAGTTCGAATTGCTGGACCGAACTACTGGCGTGCCGGTTGCCAGGGGTGAGATCAGGCATGGTCTGCGGCGTGCCAGCAATGTGCACTGGCAGGCGCTGGACGTAGACAGGCAGAGCCGCGCCAGCATCAAGCAACAGACTCCCAGGATCATCTGGTTGACGGGGCTGTCCGGAGCGGGCAAATCCACGATTGCCAACCTGATCGAGAAGAAACTACTCGCCAAGACCAGACATTCCTATTTACTGGACGGCGACAATGTACGCCACGGTCTGAATAAAGACCTGGGCTTTACCGATGCCGACCGCGTCGAAAACATTCGCCGGGTCGCGGAAACCGCCAAACTGATGCTGGATGCGGGTCTCATCGTGATTACCAGTTTCATCTCACCCTTCAGGGCCGAACGGGATATGGCACGCACCCTGTTCGATGAAGGTGAATTCATCGAGGTCTTCATCCATGCCAGCCTGGAAGTCTGCGAACAACGCGATCCAAAAGGTCTGTATAAGAAAGCCCGCAGCGGTGAGATCAAAAACTTCACCGGCCTCGACAGTCCCTACGAACCACCAGCACATCCAGAGATGCTTATCGACACCGTCGACCTCACCGTCGAACAGGCAGCCGATGAGATTATCGAATATCTAGAAAATCTTCCGGGTTAAGGGGCTTACAGAGGGTGCCTAGTGCAACACTGCACTGGGGGGTTTGGACTTGCTCTCGGCAAATTCCGGATGAAGTACATCGATACGCTTCACCAACAGTAAGTCGTGGCGACACAGGCGATCATATTCATCGATCGCTCGCACATCGATATCATCCAACAACACACACACGACATCGTCGTCTTCCACATCGACAACTACGCAGGGTTTAAATCCATTAACTGTGTTAAGTGAAGCAAAGGAGCCAATTTCAAAATTGTGAATTGGGTAACTGCCATCGGTTTGCTTGAGCAGCCCATAGGAAGTGAATGCAACTCCGAATCCGGCAGCGGCAACAATGTGAATTATGTCGATAATGTCCGGGTCGGTTAAGTCCACGCGAACCGTGTCTGACATGGGCTGGTTATTGTGGAGTTGTTTCTGGTTGACCAGGCGCAGGAACAGGCTAATGTCTTCCTGATTCCACTCCAGGGTTTCTTCCTTTTCGGAACGGGCACTATCAGACGAAAGACTCAGCACACTGGTTTCAATAGTGAGGTCTTTTATGTCTGTCTCTGGAGGACAGGGGACTACCATGGAGACTGAACAGTAGCCTTCGCTACTCTCAGCGCTGAGTCGCCACAAGAAAGGTATTTCGCCACTTAGCTCAATCATTTAGCACTGCTATAACAGATCTGTGCAGACAAACATAGCATATTTGGCCTCTCGGCAGTATGACTTCCTCGCTCGGTTGTTGCTCTGCACCGTTGTGGGGAGAACTCATTTACTTAGCGTTCCTAGTTACAAGCCGTAATCAACTATTATAACTAAGCCCTTGAGCTTGAAGGGATTTCAAATCCCTCTGAATCGGCACTTTTTTTGTCCACAGATTCTGTGGATAAGTCAGTGCATAATTCTTTGAAAAATCCCGCAAGCCTCGAAACTCTGTGTAAATGCCACAATTTGATCAAATTTTGACCAAACCATATACCCTTTAAATATCAATAGCTTATGAGTTTTGGAAGGGTCGAACAAAAATAATACCTGCTATTTTTAAGGGTTTTATGAGTGGCGGATCATTTTTGTGCATAAAAACCCGAGTAAAACGTGTATTTCAAAATAGAGTGCTTCATTTATCACTGTTTTTATTGAAGTTTTTCAAACTATAATACCGTTCGTTCATAAAGCATTTTG
>DMJN01000063.1 GCA_003451715.1 Gammaproteobacteria bacterium
CAGAACTTCACCGGATTTTGGGCCCTGAAGGTCGACTTTAACAATTTCCAGGGGTTTGCCGGCAGCGAAGGCGACGGCGGCACGTGATTTCATGGACTGATCCTTTTTATAGTGTTCAGAAGATTCCTAGCTTGAATTTGCTATTCTAAAAGACCCTCGGTCAAGGCGGCAACTAAACAGTAGCCGAAGCTAAGCTGTTCAAAGCCACGCTGGAGCTTAATCGCACAAGCGAGTATTATGCCGCGCTGATTCGGTGCTAGTGAAGCCTTGCATGATTGGGCTTTCTCCACCGGAAGCGTTCATTCTAAAAGCGAGCCTGTCACAGTACAGGGGAGGTTTCGCGTAACAATCCAGAGCTTATGGAAATTGTAATTGCCGTGTTGGTGATTTTTATCGGATCCTACGTGCAGAGCTCGATAGGATTCGGTTTAGCGATTATCGCTGCGCCGGTGCTATTCTTCATAGATCCGCTGTTCGTGCCGGCGCCCATAACACTGTGTGCGCTGACACTGTCACTGGCCAATGCAGTTAAGCACTGGCACTCCATTTCCTTCGAGGGCCTGAAATTCGCAATACTGGGTCGTATTCCCGGCACCGTTGCAGGCGGATTGTTATTGTTCTGGATCGATCAGCAACAACTGGCGCTGTGGCTGGGTATCTCGGTAATTTCCGCCGTGCTGCTTTCCCTGGCCAACGTGGTATTGAAGCCGACTCCGGGCGCCTTACTCTCGGCCGGGTTTCTGTCCGGATTCATGGGCACCAGTTCCTCAATTGGCGGGCCGCCCATGGCGCTGGTGCTACAACATCAGGAAAATGACTTTATCCGAGCGAATCTGGCGGCATTCTTCGTCGTCAGCTGCCTGATGTCGCTGATGATGTTAAGCACGATTGACCGTTTCGGTGTGGAGGAAGTCCTTCTCGCGCTACCACTACTGCCCGCCACGCTGGTTGGTTACTGGGCGGCGATGCGGACTCTGCATCTGATCTCCCACCAGAATCTTCGTCGGGGCTCGCTGTTTCTCTGTGCACTGGCGGGTGCGGCCGCCATAGTTTCCTATTGGGTATAGCATCTTTTCGACGCAAGGAAGCGCCTCATGTTGCTATTTTCAGGGATTTTCCTGAGTTACACTGACTCGGTTAGAGACGACAGAGTCTCTGCAGGAGAAGATTATGAAAATGAGCCCTGTAAGAAGGACAGTGGCGATAGTTCTGATTGCTGTGTTTTCTCAGATGTCGCTGGCTGACAATGCCTCTGCTACAAAAATCATCGCTGGCGTGCTGGTGAATCTGAATCATTTTCCATCCGATGACGAAAAAGTTGCGCTGCAGGCTGTTAGCAGTGATGAGACCGCTGGTAGAGGCTTTCAATTGATCGCCACTGCGGTTGCGAATATTCAACATACGGCCACTACCGCAGACAAAGATATCATGACCCGCATCATTGCCAGCGATCGAGCCACTGCCCGGGCCAGGGAACTGGCTGAGATCGTACTCGGTCTAAGTCATGCCCCAAGCGACGAAGCAAAAGCGGCGCTGCAAGCCATGCTCTAAATCAGAGGGTTCTTAGAGGTTCCCACAATCAGTACGAAAAACTCCGCGTCTGAAGAGCCAGAGCAGGGTAGTGCTGCGCAATCGTGACCGATGAATGGTTGACACTCTGCTTAACAGCCATAGCAATACGTAATACACTAAGTTTCAGGCTTGAGATTCAGTCGAATCCACCGGATTAGCTTTACATAAGGATAGCAGTGGCACAATGGCCCTTTGATACCAGTCTAGACGTATTTCGCAGCAAATGGGTGCTCGAAGGCGAGCCCCTGTGGAGGAGCGTATTTGAAATGCATCAGCACAAGATGCAGATCAAGAATCCGAAAGTTGCGATTCCCAACCTGGAAAAAATCTTCACTGCAACGTTTCGTCTCGCCAACTCCCGGGGCTTTCAATCGATGAGCCTGAGAGATCTAAGCAAGGAAACCGGCATCAGCATGGGCGGTCTATACGCCTATATCGGTAGCAAGAATAATCTCGCGTCGGTAATCGAGGGAGTACAACGCCAGTACATAGACCAGGTGATTGGCGGGCTGCTTGAAGAGAATCTGGAGCCCATCAGTTGTCTTCGAGCCATCATATTCGGTGAAATCTATATGATGGAAATCATGAATCCCTGGTACTACTTCTGCTTTATGGAACTGAAGGGTTTGCCCAGGGAACAGCAACAGTATGCTCTGGATGCCGAGCTTCGCTTTGAGAGCATCGTTATCGATACGATAAACTCTGGAATAGCAGCGGGTCAGTTCAAGTGTGCAAAGCCAGAGATGTTAGCATCCCAGCTTGTTGCGCAGTTGCAGCAGTGGCATCTCAAGCATTGGAAATTCAAATTACGCGAAGTCTCTACAGAGGAATATGCGCAATTTGTATTGGACAGCTTGCTTACTTGTCTCGAAGCGGAGCAATCAGACGGGCAAAGTTCAGCTCCTGAATTGCGCCAGTTCGGCTGATGGATTCAGGAATTTTCTACATTTAATCCTTTCTTGTCGGCGTAGAATCCACGGATCTGCTGCATGTCTTCCTGCAGATTGCCCGTGGGTGAAAAAAAATCGGCAATTCCTGCTTCTTTGTTGGCGGCATCAATATAGCCTAGCAAGATAGGTACCTCAGCCATATGAGCAATGTGATAAAAGCCGGTTTTCCAATGCACCACTTTGCTGCGAGTACCCTCGGGAGGGATAAGCACTATCAGCTCTTCATTATCACGGCACTGCCGTACTATTTCATTCACGACGTTATGCGGGGAGTTGCGATCGATGGGTATTCCACCCAACCATTTCATTAGCCACCCCACTGGAAACGGAAACAAGGTGTGTTTGCCCATCCAGAACACCTCTAGTCTAAGTTTCAGTACGCCTAGTATCATAATCGGAAAATCCCAATTGCTGGTGTGTGGTGCCCCAATTAATACACACCGCTGTATCTCCAGTTCCTTACCGCGTACTTTCCATCCTATAAGCTTGAGAAGCACGATGGAAATCAACCGCAGCAGGGGAGTGAGAATTGGAGTTGAGAATACCGTCATGCGCATATGCGCAGCGATTATAGCAGTGTTGCGCCTGCGATCCTGCCTGCGCGGTTGATGATCGACAGGAACATAGCGCTCCTGGTGATCATTAATCATGTATTGGGCAGTGAGGTCCAGCAGCAGTTCTACTTAGTCATCGTCGCCGAATAAACGCTTCAGCTCTGTCAGCGCCTTATCGGCTTCGGCTTGTGGAGTGCTGGGTTCTGATTGCGTTCCATCATCGATAGTCTGCTCCCCGAACAATTCAGCCAGCTTGGCCTTGGCCTGGCGGGCATCGCTATCGTCCTGTTTCTGGTAAGGACGTGGATTGGCACGAAAGTAGTCACAGAAATTTGCCTTATCCTTATCCAGGACGAAATCGGCTCGATCTTCCTTGCAGGCGTCTGATACTGTCGGATCGTGGCTCTTGCAGGCGATACAGACATGCAGATCGACCTTGCAGGAACTGCATTCTTCGTAGCGAGAAAAAGGCAGCAGTAAATTCTTCAATTCAGTGCCACATTTCCAGCATTGCATGTCGATGCTGCGGCTAGCCATCAGGCAGTTGTCTCTACAAGTTGTTGCTCACCGGACAAAGCATGCCTGAAGGTACGCCAGGAAATCACCGCCATCAGAAAATTACCGCACACGGCCCCTGCGAAAAAGCCGAACAAACCGAAGTACAGACTCCCCAGGTAGGCCAACGGCACATAAAACACGAAGAATCGGGCAATGCTCAAATACAAGGCATTGAGCGGGCGATGTAGCGCATTGAGTGAGGAATTAGTCAGGACAATAATGCCTTGCAGTCCGTAGCCGAGAGGCATTATCCACAGGAATAGTTTAATGGCGGCTACCACTTCCGGGTCGTCTGAGAAGATTGTCGCGATAATTCCCGCCCCCAGTGCCAACGCCAGGTAGACGATGAGTTGCCATGCCAGGATAAAGCGGGTGGCGATTCGGTAGGCTTCCTCGATGCGGTCGAATCGACCCGCTCCGTAGTTTTGACTGATCAGTGGCGGCAGGGAAGAAGACATGGCCAACACGATCAGTATAGCGATGGATTCGAGCCGCGCTCCTACACCGAATGCAGCCACTGTGGTATCACCGAAGCCGGCAGCGATGGCGGTCATGATACCGGCTGCCAGCGGTGTCATCATATTCGCCCCGGCCGCTGGAATACCGATACGTAACATATCGAGCCCCGAACTGTTAAAAGTCGCCCGGCTTGGCAGGGAGCGGCTGACCAACTCCAACTTGAAAACCAACAGGTAGAACAGGTATACGAATCCTGCCATCCAGGCACAGACTGTCGCCCAGGCTGCCCCCTGAATGCCTAACTCGGGAAACGGTCCGAGCCCGAAGATGAGAATCGGGTCCATTATGGCATTGACCAAGCCGGCGGCAGCCATCAGGATGCTCGGCGTCTTGGTATCCCCATAGCCCCTGAGAATGCTGTTGCTGGACATGATGCACACCACCAGAACACTGCCGGGGAACCACACGATCATGTATTTTCGAATCGGTACCAGCAGCTGTTCGCTGGCTCCCATCAGCATGAAGATATCTTCCATGAAGAACCAGCAAACCATCACAACCAGACAGGCCAGAGTAAAGGAGATGTAATTGATGACCGTCGCCGCCTGCTTGGCCTTGTCGAACTGGGAACTACCCAGTGCCTTGGCGACTACTGCGCTGGCTCCGATACCCATGCCAATCGCCAGACTCATGATGGTAAACGTAACGGGAAAGGTAAAACTGATGGCGGTAAGGGATTTGGTACCTAGAAAACTGATAAACCAGGTATCCACCAGTTGAAAGGTGAATAGCATAAACATGCCGATAATCATCGGCGCCGTCATGCGAATTAGGGATTGTTGTATCGATCCATCGACCAGATTGTTGGCGCTATTGTGCTGTTTCAGTGACATGAAGGGTGAACTACCTGCAGGGGAAAGCCTTCGATATTTCAATATACCGTATATTCACAAACAAATTTCACCCGTCACACTAAATTGCATATACCTGATGGAAGCAAGCCATGTTGCCAGGCTTAGCGGGTCACCGCCTGTCGCAATTTCAGCAGCTGCTTGAAGATCCTGGGATTGCCGAAAATTAGCTCACTACCCTTGCCAAGGTCCGGATTTCCCGTTTCGGTTCCCAGCAGGCCACCTGCTTCCACCAGCAACAATCTGGCTGCCGCCATGCTGAGAGAGTCTGGCATGGCGCACCAGCCACCCTGCAGCCGACCCGCTGCGACCCCGATTATATCCAGAGAACTACAGCCGGATAGTCGCATTTCGGCGCCGGCCTCGATCAGAGTCCGCTGCATCTTGCAGAAGTCATCCAGGTTCACTCCAGCATTGTTTAAACCGAACATGGATTGCCAGAACTCTTCGATATCACTGACGCGGATGCGGCGCGCGTTGAGCTGTGCGCCGGTACCGCGACTGGCGGTAAACTCTTCCCTGAGCAGTGGACACACCACGACGGCATGTTTGACGACACCCTCAAGTTGGCAGGCGACTGACACACCAAACTGAGTATAGCCACTGGCGAAATTACGATTGCCGATGAGCGGATCCACCAGCCACTTCGGTTTTGAGTCATCGCCTTCTTTCAGGCCGGACACGCGAGAGTGAATAGTGGCAGTTGGGTAGGCTTTTTCCAGGTGATAGAGAATGGTCTTGTCGGCATCCTGATCCATGGATGTCAGAAAATGATCAGGACTGTCGTCGATGACTCTGACCCGGTCCAATCGGTCACTGGCGTGGGCAATGGCTTCTGCGGCATCACGGGCGGCCCGTAATGCGATGTTGACTAGGGCATGCATCGAGTTTTAATCCTGGCTGAGAAAAAGAGCGTGGTCTGGCCCGGACCATTACTGTGGGTGTGGGCCATCCTCAAAAGTGGCGCAATGATAGCAAACAGGCGTAATACCGCGAAACCATCTATATACTGTCCCAAGACATAGCCAATCCACCCTGCCGGTGAGTGCTACTGCTATAATCCCCCGCAATTCGGAAGCTTCCGCCCGGTGATCCAGCATGCATGACTTCAGTAATGTAAAAGTAATCCTGGTCAATACCTCGCACCCCGGTAATATCGGTGCCAGCGCGCGGGCCATGAAAAACATGGGGCTGCGAAATTTGACACTGGTACAGCCCTTGGAATTCCCCAGTGGTGTGGCGGTGGGTCGCGCCACTTCTGCGACCGATATCATCGAAGCAGCCTCGGTAGTCGACACGCTGCAGGCGGCGGTAGCCGATTGTTCTCTGGTGATCGGGGCCAGCGCCCGTTCTCGCCGTATACCCTGGCCGATGCTGAGCCCCGATCAGTGCGCGAGCAAAGTTCTGGCAGAACTGTCAAAGAACCGGGTTGCCCTGGTATTCGGCAGGGAAGACGCAGGACTAAATAACGAGGAGCTGCAACTCTGTCATTACCACGTGCAAATCCCGACCGACGAAGGCTATAGTTCACTAAACCTGGCAGCGGCAGTCATGGTTATCTGTTATGAACTCCGTAAAGCCGCTCTGAGTGACAATGGCAGATTGAATCCTGAAGAGGATGAATTATGGGACCAGGCAAAAGCAACAGGGGAGCAGGTAGAACATTTTTACGAGCATCTCCAGCGAGTCATGATCGCGATCGATTTTCATGACCCGGATAATCCCAGGCAACTTATGCAGCGCATGCGCCGTTTGTTCAGCCGTATCAGAATCGATGTCATGGAAATAAATATATTACGCGGCATCCTCAGTAACATTGAAAACCATATAAAGGGTACAGGGCAAGATACCGGCAAGCCCAGGGCTGACGAGTAATTAGTACAATGGCTAGTCAAAAGGTATAAGGGACCGGGCGTCTGCCGGATCGATCAGCCCGGCAGACTGAATACAACTCTCCACATTGAGAAACTTCGTGCAGCGAAATGCCTTCTACTTCAGCGGCGGTCCTTATCAGCAAATTCTTAAAGGATAGCATGGGGCATTGTCGATGCCGGAAGCGTTCATCAAGCTAACGGGAAATGCACGCACCGGCAAGAGCGCGGTATGCGAAAAACTCACCCAATTCATGCGCCATGACGATTACCGAGTCGTCTACTTCGACTACGCTATCGAGTCTCCTGATATGTTGCGTACGACCTTGGCACAGGAGCTCGAATTACCAAATTCAGCGAATTTCGCCCGGCTACTGGAAGATTCCTTGCGGGTCGACGAGCAAAAACCGGTGGTGTTGATCTTCGATGACGCTCATTTACTAAGCGATATCACCCTGATCGAGATTTACAGATTGGCGGAGATTCAGGTGGGTGAGCAGCGTAGTCTCAATATCCTATTGTGTGGCGAAGCTGCTCTGGAGAATCGCCTGCTGAGCAATGACGAATTCAAGCCTCTGTTGTTGAGCATTTCCAATAGGTTTGTTTTGCAACCCATGGATGCACAAACTCTGCCGCAGTTCATTTTGGCTTATCTGGAGAAGGAGGAGATGCCCGGGTTACAACTCGAAACCGCGGCAACGAGCTATTTCTACGAATGTTGTAAGGGCTATCCAGGACCGGCCACTGTGCTGTGCTAACTGATAGTTGAAGCACGACTCGGCGCGATGGAGTTGACACCGATTGGCAAAGATGAGCTGATGCAACTGGTCACGAGTGCTGCGAGCGAACAGAATTTACCCAGTAGCACCTACCGAGGCAGTAACCGTTTCGCGCTACTGGGTCCGGTTAGCCTGGTTGTGATTATTGCAGTGTTGGGATTTCTCTTTCGATTGATCAACGGCTAGCGCCTGCGCCGCCTGCGCCGCTTGCCCGCAGCTGACTGTTGTTTGGCAGGCGGAATGAGTTGCTTGCTGCCATTGCCAATCAGCTCCGCGCGACCCATCTGCTGTAAGGCTTCGCGCAGGATAGGCCAATTCTTCTCATCATGGTAACGAAGAAAGGCTTTCTGCAGGCGCCGCTGCCGAACATCCTTGCACACGCTGAGTTTTTGACTCTTATAGCGCACTCTTTCCAGGGGATTGCGTTCCGAATAATACATGGCCGTGGCCAGCGCCATGGGTGAGGGATAAAAAGTCTGCACCTGATCCAGTCTGAACTTATGCTGTTTCAACCAGAGGCTCAGATTCAACATGTCCGTCTCGTCGCAGCCAGGGTGGGCAGCGATGAAATAAGGGATCAGGTATTGCTCCTTACCGGCTTTCCGGGAGAACTTGTCGAATAGACGTTTGAATTCATCATAGGTTTCGATACCGGGTTTCATCATCTTAGAGAGCGTCTTGGCCTCACTATGCTCCGGGGCGATTTTCAAGTATCCACCCACATGGTGTGTTACCAGTTCTTCTATATATTCCGGATCCTTTAAGGCGAGGTCGTAGCGCAGTCCCGACGCGATGGCGACCCGTTTGACTCCAGGCACCGCGCGAGCCTTGCGGTACAGGCGGGTTGTAGGGCTATGATCGGTATCCAGGTGTCTGCAAATGCCTGGGTAGACACAGGAAAGACGTTTGCAGGTTCTCTGAACTTCCGGTGCTTTGCAGTTCAGCCCATACATATTGGCTGTAGGTCCGCCGAGATCTGAAATAGTACCGGTGAAACCAGGCACCAGATCACGAATTTTTTCGATCTCCGTGACGATGGAATTTTCCGAGCGGCTCTGAATGATGCGACCCTCGTGTTCGGTGATTGAACAGAAGGTACATCCGCCGAAACAGCCGCGCATGATGTTCACCGATGTCTTGATCATGTCGTAGGCGGGGATGCGTGCGGTGCCGTAGCTGGGATGGGGCTGCCGTTGGTAGGGTAGGTCGAAAACCCAATCCATCTCGTCCGTTGTCAATGGAATGGGGGGTGGATTAATCCACACATCCTGGTTGCCGTGCTTCTGCACCAGTGCTCTGGCGTTATGCGGATTGGATTCCTGATGCAGTATTCTCGATGCATGGGCATACAATGCAGGATCATTGCTTACTTTATTAAACGAAGGCAATCGTATGCAACTGGTGGTGGTATTGATATCCGTTCTGCGCTGTAAGGGCAGGGGAATAATGCGTATGGGAACACCGGCGTCAGATTCAGCTTCAACATCCTGCTGTGTGCTTGTGTTGTCTGTTCCGGCGTCCCCTGTTGCCTGATGATGAATTTCATAGGGGTTGGGTAGCTTGTCTATATTTGCGGGCCAGTCTATGCGGGTTGAGTCGATTTCGGTCCATCCAGCGGGCGTGGATTCCAGCAGTTGAGCACTGCCACGCAGGTCCCAGAGTTCCGAGATCGGCCTGCCACGGGCGAGTTGGTCAGCCAGCTCACACAATGCCCGTTCCGCATTGCCGAATAGCAGGATGTCGGCGTTGGCATCTACCAGCACGGAGCGTCGCACTTTGTCGCTCCAGTAATCGAACTGCGCAATCCGGCGCAGGCTGGCTTCGATGCCGCCGATTACGATCGGTGTGTCATAGTAGGCTTCTCGGCAGCGTTGACTGTAGACGATTACCGACCGGTCGGGGCGCATACCGGCTTTACCGTCCGGTGTATAGGCGTCATCCGAGCGCAGTCGCAGATCCGCCGTATAACGATTGATAAGCGAATCCATGTTGCCACCGGTCACTCCGAAAAACAGATTAGGTTGACCCAAAACCTTGAAGGGCTCGGCAGTGTCCCATTGGGGTTGCGCGATAATGCCTACTCTGAACCCTTGAGCCTCCAACAGCCTGCTGATTATCGCCATGCCGAAGCTGGGATGATCGACATAGGCATCGGCCGTGACGATGATGATGTCGCAGCTATCCCATCCCAGCGTGTCCATTTCTTGTCGAGACATGGGCAGGTAGGGCGCGGTGCCGAAGCACTCCGCCCAGTACTTGGGATAGGAATTAAGTTCTCGAGCGGTGTCGCTGTGCCTGACTGGCTCAGCCGTATTAGCAACAGACTTTGTCATCTACTTGTTCAGAGGATCCCTAAAAAAACTGGTCTAAGGTGACAGCTTCGCCGTTAAGCATGAGTTCACCGTCGCTTAGCGCCGCGCTAAGCAGAATGCGGCCATTGTCTAATATTATGTAACCCTGTTGCACATAGGGATCGATAATATCGGCCGCCGGGCTGCGCAAGATTGCGGCCAGGTCCAGGGATAACTCGAGATCGATAGTCAGTGCTGCGATGGCCTCATTCATGTCCAGTCGTGCGATGTCGTCCAGCTGGGGCAATCCTCGCCAGTGGATTCGCAAATCGACGCTGTGTTCCCCATCGTAGACGCCGGCCTGGATGAGGTTATTGAACACCAGGCTGTTCTGAATCGCGATTACGGCGAGTTGCTGACCCAGTTCGGCCACCTGTGTATTGATGGTTCCCTGACTGGCATTGATCTGTTGTTGCAAATCCGCCAATAGCCGGTAGTAGCTGCGTATCAGTTCGGCGTTGATTTCATTGACTTCGCTGGTCCAGTCCAGTGAAGCCAGCGGAAATTCACTCTCGATTGAGTCGACGCGCAGTCGTTGATAAATGTCTATCTGCTGTGCACCCATCGGGGAGAGTTGCAGGCGTGAGTCTGCTGAGATAGCTGAGGCATTGAATGGGAATGGGCCGAGGCTTTGGATCGTGGGAATTGCCAGGCGCGCAGAGCTGGGGGCCAGCAAGTCGTTGATTTGCTCTGTAGTCGATTCAAGTTGCAATCCATCCAGCATGAATCCGAACTGCGAATTACCCTGTTGCGCCTGCAACCGCCCCACGGACAATTCAATTTCAGCAGATTGGTCGGAGTTAGCTACAAGAAGTCCACTGAGTCCTTCGAAAACCAGTTCGGCACTGCTATCACTATAATCCACACCGGAAATGTTCAATCCAAGGGTCAAAGATTGATCGAAGCCGGCGGTCAACTCGAAGAGTATGTCGGGTAGTTCGAAAGGGATTTCTGTTAATGCTTCGCTAAGCTCCTGGTTATTAAATGCCGGCCGAATCTCCGCATAGGCAAGCCCGAGACGAAGGCCATCCCGGGCAATCAGCAGGGGGCCGTGCTGGATATCGAAATCTAACCGCAGTACAAGTTCTTCGACACCGATGGGTCGGTATTTCACATCCAGCGAAGTCGAACTTCTGAACCAGCCGCTGGAAAAGCGGATCTCTTCGATGTCCAGCTGGCTGCGAGTCTCCGGCGGAATGAGCTCAATCAGCTCAGTAACCGTGCTGTCCTTGATGCCGCTTCCCACGACGCGGGGCGTTATCCCGAAGATGGCAATAAGCAACAGTAAAACGCCTATGACAAGCTGTAGGTAACGGGTATGCATGGAGAGTTCTCAAACGGAGTTTTAACGCAGACCACTATAACAGGTAATTTTACAGATAGCAGAAAGGCAGAACGTGAAGGTCGAAAGTGGAGGCACAGAACTGTAATTTTCTAAGACGAAACCAGGTGCAAGAGGCAATTCGGTTAGTTGTGAGTTGTTGTGTTTACCTTGTGGGTGGTCCATTTATTAGCTTCGATCTCTCCGTGATCCTAGAAAAGAGGCAATCCGGTTAGTTGTGAGTTGCCTTGTTTAGGTTGTGGCTGTTCCATTCATTGGCTTCGGTCCCTCCGTGATCCTATAGGCGCAGCGGCGTGCTCCTGCCAGCAGATGATCGACCCGTTCGACGTTTGCCTGCTCGCTGAACAGGTCTTGAAACATAGCCAACTCAGACCGGCAGAATTGCTGGCAGTTCTCGGCCGCCGAACAGATAGGGCAGTGGTTTTTGATCAGCAGCCAACCACCGGGTATTAAGCGAACCTCGGCCATATAGCCTTCATCGCTCCTCAATAGGGCCAGTTTTTCGATACGAAGCTGTAAGGTATCGCCAGCCGCGATCAGCGCATTGCGGTACTGGTGGAGTAATTGTTCGTTGCGATTGTCCACCAGCTTATTAAGGCTTTCCTCGCCGAGGGTGCTGCGGATCACATCGATGAGTTCCAGAGTGACCTGG
>DMJN01000109.1 GCA_003451715.1 Gammaproteobacteria bacterium
GTCGCCATTGCGAAAACCAATGTGGACCAGTTCCACTTCGCCGTCGGCATTGATCAGGTATGAGGTTGGCATGCCAATAACTTGAAACAGTTCCGCGGCGTCTCCTTCCGGATCAGCCGGGATCAGGAAGTCCAGTGGAGTGTCCAGCAGAAAGTCCAGGCCGTCTTCGATTGGATTGTCTACATTGATGGCAACTATCTCCAGTCCCTGGTCCTTGTACTTGTGATACATCTCGTTGTAGGCCGGCAGTGACAGAATGCAGGGTGCACACCAGGACGCCCAGAAATCGACAAATACGGTTTTACCGGCCAGCCCTTCCAGGGTGATGGCAGGCCGATCGGCATAGATCGAAGGCAGGTCGAAAGCGGGTGCCTGTTCGCCTTCCTCTACCGCCCAGCCGGTGCTGCCCAGGGTGACCAGAAGCGCCGCGCAAATCGGCTTGAGTGAGTTCTTTATGAACATGGTTGTTGCTTCTCCTGTGTCGGACATCGCTAAATGACTGGGATAATCAGATGCCGCTAATTTTGGCACTCGGCATGTTCCTGACCCGATTCGATGTTGGTTTATTGCAGTAATTTCAGGACTTTTCGACTATAACGTATGAGATTCAGATACGTCTACAACTACAACCCGGTTTCAGGCTGGCAATGGAGCCGAATCTCCCAGATTTCGTAGCATCAGCTGCCAGCGGCGCTTCTGCACTTTAAGGGTGTATTGAATCTCACGATATCTGTCCCTCAATTGAAGCTTATCCCACTGTTCGAGGGTTTCCTGGAACTGCTTCTCCCTGGCTTCATACCAGGCCTGGCGATGTTCGGTCCACAGCTGCAGGGTGTGCAAAAACTGTTCGTACTCCAGCTCCAGCCGTTGTTGCCAGTTCTCGGGAATATTCAATAGTTTGCACTTCTCAGTCGCTAGACGGTATTGCATCTCCAATCGGGCTTTTTCAATTTGCGCCAGGGTACAGCGTTTCAAGTCCCGTGTGAGACCTACCAGTGAGCAAAGCCGGATCATCCACTTGGTAGGATCGAATTGCCACCATCTGATCCCATTTCGATAATCCCATTGAAAGGTATGGTGGTAATTGTGGTAACCCTCACCAAAGGTGATAAACGCCAGCAGGGAATTATCCCGCGCCGTGCTGGTGTCGCTATAGGGTTGTCGCCCCCAGATGTGGGCGATTGAATTAATTAGCCATGTCGCATGCAGGCTAAGTACCAGACGCAACAATCCTCCCAATAGCAGGCCGGCGATGATATCGCCATGCAAGTAGCCCAGCAGCATCGGCAGCCCGATATTAGTCAGTATCACCAGGCTCAAATAATGCCTATGCTGCCACAGCACAATCGGGTCTTTCTGCAAGTCTTTGACATTGGAAAAATCTTCACGCCCACTTTCGTAATTACGTAGTAGCCACCCCATATGGGAAAACCAGAAGCCCCGGCCTGCCGAGTAGGGATCACGTTCATTATTATCCACAAACCGATGATGCCTGCGATGATCAGAGGCCCAGTGCAATACATCATTCTGCAGTGCACAGGCTCCTCCCAGGGCGAAAAGCAACCTGAGTATTGGATGTGCCTTGTAAGTCTTGTGCGAGAACAGCCGATGATAACCGGCGGTAATCGACATGCCGCAGAATCCCATGAGCAGGATACAGACTAGCCATTCATAGAGATCGTAACCGTAGAGAAAGCCATACAGAGGTACCAGCGTAACCGCAGCCAGCGGTGTCAGGCTGAACAGAATCATGTTAGTCCAGTTGATTGGGGCTTTTTCCATGGCCGGTGATTCCTAAAAATGACTCTGAGTTGAATGGACAGCAAAGCGACGGAGAAGTTCAAACTCAAGACTGGGTAGTCGTGAAACACACCAGGCCGACGCTTGCCCGAATGCGAGCTATATCGCAGAGTATGGATCGATCGCGCATCGACATTCCACACGATGGGGATGGTAACATTCTAAGCGGGCTTGCTCTATGGAAGCATTTCATCTAAGGAGCCTCTGATCGACTCAATGACCCCACTGACTGGTTCTCTAAGCAATCACTGTAACCGGCATCCGTTGCAAGCCTCACGAGCAGAGTCTTGCGGCGGCACCAGCCAGACGCTTGCAGAGCGGCTATTGGGTCGATCGGAGACTCGCTAATTTCAGATAAGGCACATAAATGGAACGAGAAATTATTGAGTTGGAGACAAAATTCAGTTTTCAGGAAGACCTGTTGCAAGGACTTAACGACGCACTCATCCAGCAACAACGTCAGCTGGATCAGCTAAGGCTCGATCTCGAACGCCTGCAGAGCCAGATAGTTGAACTGCAGGATAATAATCTCAGCGATACCGAAAATACGCAGCCTGAGAAACCCCCGCACTACTAGATACAGAGGGTTCCTAAGTTCCAGCTACTGCGACATCTTCAGCCTGTGGACCTTTTTCCCCTTCACTAACACTGAATTCGACACGCTGACCATCACGCAGTACGCGATGTCCATCGCCCCGTATGGATCGAAAGTGTACAAACACATCCTCACCACTGTCACTGGTGATGAAGCCGAAACCCTTATTGGCGCTGAACCATTTCACATTGCCAACTTCTCTCTCGTTGAAGTCCGTATCGTGATTATTCGGGGAGTCATTTCTGGAAGCCACTGCCTGGCTCCAATATGCCGCAATCAGCAGCAGTACGAAAAGCGATAGGCCAATAAGGGGTAAGTTGCTAGTGTTTAGTGGAAATTGTTGCGCACTAAGCAGATACAGAGGAATCCCGGCCAGCAGGGTAAGAGTGGCCGCGATAAAGATAGGCTTGTTGAACATGGTGTTTCTTCCGGTTGTTATGGATTGTTATTTACACGGAGTGCGAATTGGAGCCGGGAATTTACCAGATACATGCCGCTGTCGTAACAGCGTTTCGGTCAATTCATGGAATCCTTATCCGTAAAAATACACTACCCGGCTGGTAAAGAAAACCGCCTCAAACCCGCTATTTTGAGAGCTGAGAACTGACTGTCTCTTCAGCTTCAATTCAGGTTGCCATTGATAAATTAGCCTCAGAATTGGA
>DMJN01000318.1 GCA_003451715.1 Gammaproteobacteria bacterium
GAAACCAATGCATGGTTCGATGCCGGCCTGAAGTCGCTGGGCAAGGGTGAGCGAAGTATCTGTAATTGGGATGAAGATACGATCACTATGGCTGTCGAAGCCGCCAGCGCCTGCCGGGCGGCTATGGGAGACCAGTCAGTGAGTGCACTCTACCTCGCCTCTACGACGTTTCCATTTCTGGATCGTCAGAATTCGGTGGTGGTTGCCGAGGCGCTGAATATGGACAGGACCTTGCGCACCATGGACATTGGCGGATCGCAACGTGCCGCTACTTCCGCTTTGATTGCCTTATTAGAGGGCAGCGTCGAAACCAGTGCTTTGCTGGTGGCCTCGGAGCATCGGCGCAGCAAGGCCGGATCCCGCGCTGAGATGTTATGGGGAGATGCGGCTGCCGCCCTTGCGGTAGGTTCTGACAATGTCATAGCCGAGGTACTGGGAATCGAAACTCTGTCGGTGGACTTCGTGGATCATTACCGTGGAGATGAAGCCAGTTTCGATTATGGATGGGAGGAACGTTGGATTCGTGATGAAGGATTCATGAAATCCGTACCAACTGCTGTCATCGCCCTGTTTGAAAAGTGTTCTGTTACCAGCGAAGAAATCGATCACTTTATCCTTCCCACAGATCAGGCTCGTACACCGATGGGGCTGGCCAGGAAACTCGGCATCGATGGCGATGCGGTTGTCGATAATCAGATTTCGAACGTGGGTGTAACTGGAGCAGCCCATTCAATCCTGTTACTTGTTAAAACACTAGAGCAGGCGAAGCCGGGGGATCTTATCCTCGTCACCGGATTCGGCCAGGGTTGCGATGCCATTCTGTTGAGGGCGACTGAAGCCATATCCGATTTCAAGCCAGTACAGGGTGTCAACAATGCATTAGGGGCACGCCGCGAAGAAACCAACTACAACAAGTTTCTCAGCTTTAACAACCTGATCGAGCGGGAGACTGGAAAACGCGGTGAAGTGGACAAGCAGACCTACCTGTCAGGCTACAATCGACGCAAAGATTTATTGACCAGCTTTATTGGAGGCAAGTGCCGGGAATGCGGTACGGTACAGATTCCTCGTGAGAAATATTGTGTCAATCCCGAGTGTAACGCGCTGGACAGCCAGGATTCCTATAGCTTTGCCGACAAGACTGGCACGGTGATGACCTGGACAGCAGATCGCTTAACCTTTGACTGGAATCCACCGGCGTACTTTGGCATGGTACAGTTCGATGGCGGGGGTAAATTGATGATGGACTTCACTGAGGTCAAAGAAGGCAGCATCGATTCCGGCTCGAAGGTCTCGGTGCATTTCAGGATCAGGCAGTTCGATCAGCAGCGTGGATTCAGAAAATATTTCTGGAAGGCAGTAATAATGGGGTCAGAGTAAATATACAGTAGTTTTGGAATAGCGGGGTCTGACCAGACATACCGTGGGAAAACTACTGTATATTTACTCTGACCCCGTCAGACAATGGTGAACTAAATGGCAAGCGGAATAAAAGACAAGGTCGTGATTCTTGGCATGGGCTGCAGCAAGTTTGGTGAGCGCTGGGAATCCAGCCCCTCAGATTTGATGGTGGAAGCCTTCGAGGAATGCCTGACGGATGCTGGAATCGAACGGGGTCAGATCGAGGCAGCCTGGTTTGGTGCTGGCATCGACTCTTTCAATGTCGGTTCGAGTGCCATGCCTCTGGCCATCGCGCTACGCCTTAATTACATTCCCGTGACCAAGGTGGAAAATATGTGTGCGACCGGCACCGAAGCATTTCGAGGTGCTGTCTATGCGGTTGCCTCCGGCGCCTGCGATATTGCGCTGGCACTGGGTGTAGAAAAACTTAAAGACACCGGCTATGGCGGTTTGCCGCAGCGTACCCGGGGAGTCGAGAATGACATGTACTGGCCGAACCTGTCGGCACCGGGTGCCTTCGCGCAGCTGGCGTCCGGTTACCGGGCCAAACACCACCTGAACAAGGATGACCTCAAGCGAGCTATGGCTCACGTATCGGTGAAGAGTCATGCCAATGGTGTCAAGAATCCGAAGGCCCATTTGCAGCGAGAGATTACCGAAGAGCAGGCGGTGAATGCACCCTTTATCGCTGAGCCCATCGGCCTGTTCGATTGCTGTGGCGTTAGCGATGGCTCTGCTTGTGCCATCGTCACCACACCGGAGATTGCCAGGAGTCTCGGCAAGGAAAATCTGGTATCGGTGAAGGCCCTGCAGCTGGCGGTTTCTAATGGCACCGAATCGAGTCACGACAGCTGGGACGGTTCCTACTTGAAGACCACACGCATCGCTTCGCAGCGTGCCTACACCGAAGCCGACATCAGCAAGCCCCGCGAAGAGATCACCATGACCGAAGTGCACGACTGCTTCTCTATCACCGAGCTGGTCACCATGGAAGACTTGCAGATGGCAGACGAGGGCAAGGGTGTTAACGCGGTTCTTGATGGCAATTTCGATGCTGACGGAAACACTCCCTGCCAGATCGACGGTGGATTGAAGTGTTTCGGTCATCCCATTGGTGCATCCGGACTGCGTATGATTTACGAGAACTACCTGCAACTACAGGGTCGTGCCGGTGCGCGCCAGCTCGACAATCCCAAACTTGGTTTAAACCATAACCTGGGCGGCTTTCCCCATCAGAACATCTGCTCTATCTCCATAGTAGGACCGTTATAAAAGTTAAAAATCTGTGTCTGATACTAACAAGCCCAGAATGGAATTGAGAACAGGGGGTTCTATTTCTGAGCGCATCGAAGTTGCATCCGTAATCTTTGAACGGTTGAAAGAGCTCACAGAAGAGTCTGCACGCGTAATAAAGGGCAATTGTACTCGAGACGGGAAATTCCTCAGCGAGCGCCTGGATCTATTTCAGAATGGTTGTTATGAGCTGGCTTTCTGTGAAGCGGAAATAGCTGCCGCACGAGCAGGCTTAGTCTTTCTCAATACCGGCGAAGAACATGCACTGCGGCATGACATAGTGCTGATGTTCTGTGCCGAGACAATCAAGAGTGTACTGAACCGTTTCTTGAGTCATGGCACAGACCTTGGAGTACATCGAAGCAGGGCGCAGGCTATCTACGATGATCCTCAAACTCTTCAGTTTCTCGATGGTTGTTCTTCGGCACCAACTGTGGCTCATCTGGGTGCCTGTATTGTTGAGGAAGGACTTACTGCTTTACCCAGTTCGCTGGGGGAAGAGAAACTGATGGTGCGCGATACGTTTTCACGCTTTACCGACGATGTGGTTGCACCGCTGGCGGAAGAGATTCACCGCAAAGACACAGATATTCCCGAACAGATCATTACAGCGGTAGCCGAACTGGGTTGCTTTGGTACCTGCATTCCCGAACGTTTCGGCGGTTTGCAACCGGATGATCACTCAGACAGCCTCGGCATGATCATCGTTACCGAAGAACTGTCCCGTGGCTCCCTGGGAGCGGCCGGCAGCCTGATAACCCGTCCCGAGATTGCCGCTCGCGCACTGCTTGCAGGAGGCACTGAAGCACAACAGCAAAAGTGGCTGCCACCTCTGGCCTGTGGCGAAATGCTCTGTGCGATTTCCATAACCGAACCGAATACCGGCTCTGATGTGGCTGCAGTTTCTTTAAAGGCAAAACCTGTAGATGGGGGTTGGCTACTAGATGGCAGTAAAACCTGGTGTACCTTTGCCGGTCGTTCCGAACTTATTGTAATACTGGCTCGCACTAATCCCGATACCTCGCTTGGCTACAAAGGCTTGAGCATGTTCCTGCTGGAGAAACCTGCTTATGCCGGCAAAGAATTCAAGTACGAACAGGAAACCGGAGGTAGCTTAACCGGCAAAGCAATTGCCACGCTGGGTTATCGAGGGATGCATTCCTACGATCTGTTCTTCGAAGATTTTTTCGTGCCGGCAGAAAATCTGCTTGGTGAAGAGGACGGAGAGGGCAAGGGTTTCTATTACACCATGGCTGGATTTTCCGGCGGTCGTCTGCAGACGGCAGCACGTGCCACCGGTGTCATGCAGGCCGCATTTGAATCTGCACTGAGTTATGCACAACAACGTCAGGTGTTCGGCAAGTCGGTAGCCGATTTCCAACTGACCCAGATCAAACTGGCAAGGATGCTGGCAACGATTACCGCTTGCAGGCAGCTCAGTTATGAAGTGGCTGAATCGATGGACAGGGGTGAAGGCCAGATGGAAGCCAGCCTGGTAAAACTCTTCGCCTGCCGGGCTGCCGAATGGATAACCCGAGAAGCAATGCAAATACACGGCGGCATGGGCTATGCCGAAGAGAGTGCGGTGAGCCGTTACTTCGTTGACGCCCGTGTGCTATCGATATTCGAAGGAGCAGAAGAGGTGCTGGCACTGAAGGTCATTGCCAGAGGATTGATCGAGAAGGTCTAATACTAATTTGTGATTTTAGAAGGAAGCAAGACACAATGAGTTCCCAACTTTTGCAGGACAAAGTCGTCGTCGTTACTGGAGCAGGTCGTGGTATCGGCAAAGGCATAGCGCTCATGGCCGCAGCCCACGGTGCCAGGGTAGTGGTTAATGATCTGGGCGGGGCCGAAGACGGCTCCGGTAGCGATGCCAGCCCGGCTGATGAAGTGGTTTCCGAAATTAAGGACGCAGGTGGTGACGCGATTGCATCCTATGCCAGCGTCACTGACTGGGATGCCGCCCATGAAATTGTCGAAATGGCAGTTAGTTATTTCGGCCGTATCGATGCGGTGGTGAACAATGCCGGCAACTTACGAGAC
>DMJN01000215.1 GCA_003451715.1 Gammaproteobacteria bacterium
CGGCATGAACCTCAGTTGGGGTTCGTTGCCGTTATGTTACAACCTGGTGGGTCCAGCGGTGGCGAAGCGCATGGTTATCGGCGGCGAACTGGAAGCAGCCACCGACTTATTGCACTGGGGATTCCTGGATGAACTGGTTAGTGCCTCTGATCTGGAGAAGAAAAGCCTGGAGATGGCAGGGTTCTATGCCAGCCGGCCCGCCATGGCAGCACAGATGATTAAACGAGGTCTGAATGCGATACAGCTGGCCGGTAGTGCCGGCGTTATGCACGCTGATGGTGACCAGTTCGCACTGGCCAGTCTCAGTGATGACTATCAGCAGGCGCGTACCGAGTTTTTGGCGGCCAGGGAAAAGAAATAGCTCGCGCTGAGTTGTGTTGGGAATCCCAATCACGTACCATGCTGGCCGGCTTTAACTAAAGCGCTGAGCTTCTTTCAAATCGCGCAGATTTGTTCTCGCTCTCCTGAGATTATGAAGCCTCCAGTCAGAGGTTTCTCCAGTTAGTCGAAGTCATCTACCGTTCACACAATCATTGTTTTACTCGAGTGTCTGCCACTCGGGAACTCCATTTTCGGATAGACGAACGTGGTTTACGCTCATAGAGAATACGATGCTGCACCGGCTGCACTTTAACCGAGACACGCTAAGCGAACTGGTGAAGATCACCTTACCAATGGTGGTCTCCCAGGGTGCGTTTGCGGTAATGATCTTTACCGATCGTTATTTCATGTCCCAGATCGATCCTACCCACATGGCAGCGTCCCTGGGTGGCGGGGTAGCTACGTTCTTCTCATTCTGCTTCTTCTCTGGGCTGCTTTCCTATGCCAACGCTATGGCGGCGCAATATCTGGGTGCGGGTCAGACTGATAAATGTCCCAAGGTTGTTACACAGGGCATCATCATGACGGTCATGTGCTCGCCGCTGCTGGTGATCATTACCTACTTTGTGTCGGGAATATTCGAAGCCATGGGACACGATCCGCAGCAGGTGGAGCTGGAACGCAGCTACTATATTATCCTCATGATGGGTGTAGTGGTGACCCTCAGCAAGATTTGTATCTCGTCTTATTTCGCAGGCATTGGTCGAACTTACATCGTCATGATCTGTGATGTGTGTGGTCTGATAATCAATATTCCGCTTTGCTACATCATGGTGTTTGGCAGGCTGGGATTTCCGGCACTCGGTATTGTCGGCGCGGCTATAAGCACGATCGTGGCAACCGTGTTCGCGTTTCTGTTATTCGCCGCCTTTTATTTAAGGAAGGAGCACCGCGAAAAATTCCGAGTGATGGAGTCATTCAAGCTGGATCGGGGAATACTGCGCCGCTTTCTGCGCCTGGGATTTCCCTCGGGCATGGAGCTGTTTCTTAATGTCGCCGCATTCAACCTGTTCCTGCTGATGTTTCAGTCCTACGGTGTGGTGCAGGGCGCATCGGCGGCCATCGTGTTCAATTGGGATATCCTCTCGTTTGTGCCCATGATGGGTTTGAATATCGGCGTCATAAGCCTTATCGGTCGTTTCGTCGGCGCCAACGACATGGAGCGCACCAACGAGGTGATCTCCGCCGGCTTTATCATGGGTTTCGCCTACTCGGCGGTTCTCGCGGTACTGTACATCACGTTTCGCTATCCACTGGTGGAGGTGTTTGCACCGCCGGATGGCAATTTTGATGAGATACGCGAACTGTCCGCCTTCATGATGATCGGTCTGTCCAGCTATGCCATGGCCGATGCGGTTATCCTGGTCTCCGGCGGAGTCCTCAGGGGTGCTGGCGATACCCGTTGGTTAATGGCCGCTTCGGTGACGCTACACTGGGCCATGCTGGTGGCCCAGTATTTCATCATTCTGGTGTTTGAGTACGGACCGCGAGTCTCCTGGCTCATCTTCGTGGCGATGATTCTCGCTATCGCCGTGGTGTATGTTGCACGACTGCGGGGTGGCATCTGGCGGGATCCGGAACGACTGAAGATGGTGATGGCGGAATAGAGTGGGAACAGTGTAAATATTCAGCGTCGAAAATGAGGAGGTTAAAACTGACCCCCAATACCGAGCTGTCATATCAATCACTCGGTCTGTCCGTTGCGTCCAATCGGCGGAACACCAAGTCGAGGGCAAACGCAAGCAAGAGATCTTTCAAGACGGTTGCGCCCCGATTTTTTTAGCGTAACTGGTCAGCAGTTGGCATAGCTTTTGTTCTTCTTATACTCTGACTGGTTAAACTTTCTATACAATCCGCTGTCAATTCATTATGCTGGCCATGAGTTTGGTGGTACCCGCAAGTCGCTTTTCCATTCATTTCGATAGCAGGGTGATGTCATGTTTAAAATGTACGTGCTTATCGCTATTCGCAAGCTGCTCAAAGAAAAAGTCTACGTCTTCATCAATATCTTCAGTCTGGCCATGGGCATTGCCAGCTTCGTCATTCTGGCGCTGTATCTGAACAGCGAGTTGACCTACGACCAGCATCACTCCAAACATGAGAACATCTATCGGTTGATGTCCAATTTTTCAGATATCGACAAGTTCGCGCTTACTTCTCAGGGTCTGGGTCCGTTGCTGGTTCAGGATTACCCGCAGCTCGGAGAATTTACCCGTTTTCGCTCGGCCAGTCAGAGCACCCTGGCCTTCGAAAACAATCGCCTGAGCTGGGAAGACATTTACCTCGCCGATGAGAATCTGTTTCAGGTCTTCGACCACGACATCATCTACGGCGACCCGGAGACGGCGCTGGATGATCCCTATTCCATCGCCATCAGCGAGACTTTCGCCACTGCCTATTTTGGTGATCGTGATCCCGTGGGTGAGACACTGGTCAGCGACAGTTATTCCTATCGCATAACCCTGGTGTTCGCCGACCTGCCTGAGAACACCCACCTGAAATACGACGCCATCTACCCGTTCAGCGTTCTGGGTGTGTTCACTCCCAACTATGAGGACAATTATATTCCTGGCCTGTGGGGTATAAATCTCTACACCTATCTGCACACGCCAGCGGAATTTGATCCTGCCACTTTCCCGGATATCTCTGCGAGCTTTTTCCAGCAATACATGGCCGAACGGGGTGAACAGCTCAATTCGAGTTTCGATGCCGAAATACAACGACTGGATGAGGCACATTTCGGCGAAAGCCTGGATGGCGATCTGCCGCGGGGCAACATCTTCTACGTTTACGGGTTTGCGGCGGTCGCCATTTTCATTCTCATTGTCGCCTGCATCAATTACATGAACCTGGCCACCGCCAGAGCCACCAAGCGCAGCAGAGAAGTAGGCATGCGCAAGGTGGTCGGCGCCAATCGTGGTCAGCTCATCGGTCAGTTTCTCGGCGAGTCCATGGTCTTCACGCTGGTTGCATTGATCATCGGCATCGCACTGGTGATGTTCACGCTCAATTTCACCCCGGTGGGCGACTTAATGGGCAAGGAACAATTACTGACCAGCTTGCTGGATCCAACAATTGTTGCGGGTGTGTTGTTACTCGGCGTGGTTGTCGGCCTCGCATCGGGACTCTATCCAGCCTTCTATTTATCTTCGATATCGCCGAAGGCCGCGCTAAGCAAAGTTGTCAATTCCGGGCGTGGTGGCATATCGATTCGACAGGTGCTGGTGCTGGTGCAGTTATCCATCTCCATTGGTGTGATAGCCGGCACCTTATTGATGAGTGCGCAGATGCGCTACATCAATACTAAACCCCTAGGCTTCGACACCGAAAATCGGTTACGAATTCCCATTCGGGGAGCGGATGCCATCGACTAGCTCGCCACTATCAAGAATGAATTATTGACCAATCCAAACGTACTGGGTGTAGTCACGTCGCCAATGGTACCGGGGACCGGTAATGCCGTGAACTTGATGCAGTTAGAAAACAATGGCGGCGTAATGGAGCCCACCAGTCTGGACCGGATCATAGTAGGATTTGATTATGTCGAAGGCATGGGCATTGAGGTTATCCAGGGGCGCGCCTTTTCAGATAACGACATCAGTGCGAATCAACAGGTAATGATGGTTAATGAGTCCATGGTGCGCAAAATGGGTTGGGACAATCCCATTGGCAAACAGGTAGGTGTCGGTGAGAATCCATTTGAGATTATCGGCGTCACCCGAGATTTCCACTACGCACCGCTGCACAATGAGATCGGTGCGCTGCTGATTCATCCGAATCATCCCGACTACAGCAACACCCCTGTCCAGACCAGGCCATTGCAAAACACGTCTATCGTAGTGAACATCACGGGCGAAAATGTCGGCGAGACCATGACGTTTATCGAAGAAACCATCATGGCTCTGGCACCCACGCAGATTTTTAATCCCAGATTTCTGGATGAGCTTTATACGTCGGAAACCAACCTGATGAATCTCACGGAAATATTTGCAGCGATCTGTATCTTGATTTCCACGGTTGGTTTGTTTGGACTGGCGGCATTCACCACTCAGCAACGCTATAAGGAAATTGGCATACGCAAAGTACTGGGTGCTTCATCTGTTCAGATAGTGAGTCTGCTGACGAGAAACCTGTTACTGCTGGTTGCCGTGGCGGCGGTTCCCTCATCGATAATCAGTTTCTATGCCCTCAATTACTGGTTGGAGAAATTCGCCTATAGAACCGATATCAATCTAGCGCCGTTTCTAGCCGCAACCCTTGCGGTTACCCTGGTCACCTTGATTACGGTTGCGTCGCAGGCGATGAAAGGCTCGAATTCCAATCCTGTGGAATCACTCAGATACGAATAGAAGCACGGAAGGCACGGAAGGGGACACTAACAATTTAACAACTTAGCATCCTTCTTCGGATACAGCTTAATAGCTTAGTAACTTTAGAAGCCCTTCTAAACCAACAGAAAGCGTTAAGTTACTAAGTTATTAGTGTCCCCTACTTTCTTGGCGAGGATCTAACCGTAGGAAATAGCGCGGCGGAAAGCCCATTTGCGCACGCGCTCGAAAACTGAGTGCATACTCTTCTCTTAATAGTGCATCTTCCTCGCCTTCGAGTGGAACTGCGAGATAAGCTACGAATTCCTCAGAGCCAGCCATCTTCACTTCAACATTGGGATTAACCAGAGCCTGGTTATACCAGGCTCGTGGCCAGTGGTTGGCGGCAACGTAGTCATTGCCGTTTATTTTGCGAAGGCTTAATACTCTTTCGTGTCGTTCATTGTCTGCATTGAAAGTGGCAATAACGATGGCACTGCCGCCCATAGGTTGATTCGTGCCAAGACTGTACTCAAATTCCACCACCCAGCCGACATAGGCGGCGAATAGTACAGCGAAAGTAATTAAGCCCCATTTGCTTGGTTTATTCATAGCCATAAGCCCTATGATAACCAAAAAAAGGCATAGGTTTAGAGTTTTTTAACTGCTATTTAGTTGACTATTGTCTCGGGTATTTACCGGATAGCAATGGATCCCCAGCGAGGACGAAAGGTATTCACTCTGCAAACCATTCCACCGAAGCCAGACTTGCCACCGGGTAACTGTGGGACACTAATAACGTAGTAACTTAATGATGGTTTAAAGTTACTTAGTTATTAGTGTCTCCTACTGTATTTTTACTCTGACCCCCATTTATTCCATCTTTGCCCGAAACTCTTCCAGTAAATATCTCTGGGTTAGCATAGCCCGAGGAATCTTTCCAGCATTTAGTCCTATAGTGTGAACTAATCTCATGTCCATGAAGTAGATGTTGCCTGGCTTACCGGTTAACTCTTTGACCTGATCATTTACTCCTTCAACCATTCCAACTATATCCATAATGGATTGGCGATCGAAGGCTTCATTAGTCATCAAGTCTTCAAAATAATTTAGTTTTTGTAATTGGCGTGCAATTTCTTTCGACCTTATTGAAATACCGTGGTTGAACAACTTATGTGAACCGGCCACTGCTAAAGTTCCCCCGTTTCCGGGGCGAACGCTATCTAAAAAAGTAAATACCTGGACTCCCGGAATAGTTCCCTCAGGAAATCTAGGGACATCTATATGCCAAGGCCCAAGTGGCACCCCCCATTCATTCGAATTAGGGAGTGTAAATAGCAGTTGCGGGTATTTTGTCATTGGGGTATTGGCCTTTCCGTTGAGTAACTCCTCTACTACAGATTCAACCTGCGGAGCCATAACTTCAATGAACTCTTTCTGATGCTTTAACTTTTTTGCAAGAATCGCACTGGTATTTATTGGCGAAGTAAGCGGATATGCATCGAGCACCCATTCGCCCAATTGGCGAATCCCTTTCTGTGCAAAGTATTCAAAATAGACCTCCTGCGCAGCTCTCGCTAACTTTTCTGGAATCAGATTTTTGATGTATATAAGCCCATACCGGTCAAATTCAACTTTTTGAATATCTGAAATCATTGCTCTTTAATTTGGTCAGTTATGGCAATTGAGGGATGAAAACAACAATATGAATCTATCAGCAGAGTAGGTTAGCGCATATTTAGGGGTCAAGTCTTGAATCTTGATTCCCCGACGATTCAATGCTTCCTGTTTCATTCAAGATTCAAGGCCTGACCCTCACTTCCCGAGTCTCCTGGCTTATCTTCGTGGTGATGATTCTCGCTATCGCTGTGGTGTATGTCGTACGGCCACGGGGTGGCATCCGGCACGACCCAGAACGGCTCAAGATGGTGATGGCGGAATAACGGGTTTTTCTGTTAGCCTCTCTCTTGTTTCCTGTTGGCAGGCTCGAACAAGAGAGTAGATGATGAAAAAATCAAGTTTATTAAGAACGCCGATCGGAAATGGATGCGCAGAAGACCTGCTGGCACAACATCTGGCGCGACATCACTAAAGCAAACTCTGAAGTAAACCATCAAATCAAACGAGACTATCATGCGACAACTATTCATGTTTATTCTGGCGGCTGCTTGCTCTGCCTCAGTCTCCGCCCAATCGCAGAATGCCTTCGGTATTCCCACCGATGAATCCCCGACTCCGGCGGCGAATGTCGTGGCGACATCGGGTTCTCGAGCGCAGGGCTGGCCGGCCCAGGGCCGTTCTGAGGTGATTGCCAGGCACGGCGTGGTGGCCACCAGCGATACGCTGGCCGCCCAGGCAGGACTGGAAATTCTGCAGCAGGGCGGCAATGCCATCGATGCGGCGGTGGCGGCCGGGGCCGTGCTGGATGTCACCTCCCAGAATGACACCGGCATTGCCGGTGACCTGTTTGCACTGGTCTATGTTGCCGAAGAAAAGAAACTCTATGCGTTGAATTCCGCAGGATGGGCACCGGCTGGCTGGACGCCGGAATTCTTTAAAGAAGAGCTCGGAGTTGAGCGTGTACCCGGTAGCGGCGTGAATGCCGCGACTGTACCGGGTGCTATTTCCGGTTATGACGCCTTGCTGAGCCGCTTCGGGACTCTGGGTTTTAAAGAGACCTTCGAGCGTGCGGCTCAGCTGGCGGAAGAAGGATGGGGTCAGGGAGAACGCCGTCACCGTGACCTGGTGGGCGTCGAGCGCAAGCTGCGTCAGGATGATTACTCGGCCGAAGTATTTCTCGATACCGATGGCAATGCGCCGGATCTTTACAGCATCGTCCGCAATCCGGACCTGGCCGATGCCCTGCGATTGATCCAGGCACAGGGGCGCGATGCTTTCTATAAAGGTGCAATCGCCGATGCCATCGTGGCTAAGGTGCAGGCTGGTGGCGGGGTAATGACCCACGCCGACCTGGCGGAATTCGAATCGGAATGGGTGGAGCCGATTACCACCAATTACCATGGCTACGATGTGTACCAGCTACCACCCCCGGGACAGGGTCTGGCCGCGTTGGAGATGCTGAACATATTGGAAGTCTGTGCCCCGGTGCACGAAGTAAACCTGGCAGCCCTGGGTCCCTCCAATGCCGATTACTGGCACTTCATGGTGGAAGCCAAGAAGCTGGCCTACTCTGACCTCTATGCCTACAACGGCGACCCGCTGTTCAGCGACATACCGGTGGGTAGTTTGCTGGATAAATCCTACGCCGCGAGCCTGTGTGATCGTATCGATATGGATCGGGCTGCAGAGCCATCCATAAAGGGTGGGCTTGGTGGAGGCACTATCTATCTCACTAGCGCCGATCGCTGGGGGAATATGGTTTCTCTTATTCACAGTGTGTACTCAGTCTACGGCAGTGGGGCGACGGTGGCTCCCTATGGCATGGTGCTGCACAATCGTGGTACCGGCTTCGCCCTCGATCCGGACAGCCCCAACGTGGTCGCGCCTCGCAAGCGCCCCTTTCACTCCATCATAGCCGGCTTCGTAATGCAGAATGGTGCGCCACTCATGACCTTCGGCAATATGGGGGGAGCCGTGCAACCGGAGACCCACGCGCAGCATATGGTGAATGTCATCGATCACGGCATGAATATTCAGATGACCACCGACGCGGCGCGCTTTACCCACAACCAGAATGCCAACGTGCTCTCACTGGAGCATGAGCTGTACAACCTGGTGGGCAGGGCGCTGGAGGCCAAGGGTCATTCGGTACGACCGGTGAACGGTGGTGCCGTCGGGGGCTATCAGGGCATCTTGTTCACCCGGGATTCGTCACTTCCTGAACCGGTGTACTCAGAGCAGAGCATTACAGATGACCATCCGGTTAACGGTGTCTATCGGGCAGGATCGGATCACCGTAAAGATGGTCAGGCGGTGGGCTGGTAACAATCTCGCTTATGCGATGACTGCTTAGTATTACCAGGGAATAGCTGTTATGGAAATGATTTCTGAACAACGTATCGACGCGAGCCGGGAAAAAATCTGGGAGGCGCTTAACGACACTGAAATCTTGAAGAACTCGATGCCGGGCTGCGAGAGTTTTGAATCCACAGGAGAGAACTGTTTCGAAGCAAAGATCACCGCCAAGGTCGGTCCGGTCAAGGCCAAATTCAAATTCAATGTGAATCTCACCGATATCGACCCACCCAACGGCTATACAATTAATGGCGAGGGTCAGGGTGGTGCCGCTGGCTTTGCCAAAGGATCTGCGTCAGTAACACTTACCGAGGATGGCAGTGCCACCATTCTTGCCTACAACGTCAAGGCCAATGTCGGTGGCAAGCTGGCACAGCTCGGGTCGCGCCTGATTGACGGCACCGCCAAGAAGATGGCAGATGAGTTTTTCGGTAACTTTATCGACATCATGGCAGGCGACTCCCCAGCTACCGCGCCTGCTTCCGGTGACACAGCGGCAACACAGCAAGTGGCTTTCGTCCCCAAATGGGTATGGATTACCGCGGCAGTACTGGCTCTGGCTATTATCTTTCGCGCATTCGCTTGACGCGGCTAGCGCAATCTCTGAAACTGATCAATCCGATTCGCGACGGCCTGCGAACCTGGCAACAACAAAGCATTTAGAAGTGGGAGAAAGACCATGCTGACCGTTAATATAAACGTCAACGGCAATCCTGTCAGCGGTGAAGTGGAAGACCGCACACTGCTAGTTCAATTCCTCAGGGAAAACCTTCGCCTTACCGGCACCCATATTGGTTGTGATACCAGTCAATGTGGTGCCTGCGTAGTGCACGTCAACGGTGTCTCCGTAAAGTCCTGCTCCATGCTGGCAGTGCAGGCCGATGGTGCTGACGTGACCACCATCGAGGGCCTGGCCAACAATGGTGAGCTACACCCGATGCAACAAGCCTTCAAGGATAACCATGGATTACAGTGCGGATTCTGTACACCCGGCATGGTGATGAG